>CANFNN010000152.1 GCA_947448095.1 Bacteriovoracaceae bacterium
GGCATTTATGGAAAAGATCTAAATGTTAAAACAGCCTTATTTGTTCGACTTTGCGTGATCGGCCAGAAACTGATCTAAACCATTTTTAGTTAAAGGATGGGCAAATAACCCCTCGATAACTTTGAAGGGAAGAGTCGCTGTATCGGCACCCATCATAGCGCACTCTTTTACGTGCTGAGAGTGGCGAAGTGAAGCTGCGAGAATTTTCGTTTCAAAACCGTAGTTATTAAAAATTTGGCGAATTTCACCAATCAAATCCATGCCGGTTTGACCAACATCATCCAAGCGGCCTACGAAAGGAGAAACATAAGTGGCTCCATTTTTTGCAGCAAGAAGGGCCTGATTGGCAGAAAAAATCAAAGTGATATTGGTTTTGATGCCACTTTTTGAGAAATGCTTGCAAGCAATCATTCCGTCTTTGGTCATAGGAAGTTTGATCACGATATTTTTATGAATTTTTGAAAGCTCTGTGCCTTCTTTGATCATGCCCGGAGCATCCAGTGCAATGACTTCGGCCGATATTGGGCCATCAACGATCTCAGCAATTTCTTTGATAAGGTCTTCATTTTTTTTGCCAGATTTTGCTACGAGAGTTGGATTGGTAGTAACCCCATCGACAAATCCCCAAGCATAAGCTGTTTTGATTTCGTTGATATCGCCAGTATCGATAAAGAATTCCATATAGTCTCCTAGAAGAGTCAGGTTATTAAGTCTTGGTTTCCGAGCAATTCGCAATCATAATAAGAAGCATGAAGACATTTGGCCACTTAGTTTGGGGACTATTTTTTTTGGGAGCTGCCCACGCAGTCACAATTGTGCCCAATTTACCCAATGAGGGCGTTCTGGGGCCGGATAACCGCTCAGCGATTGATCCGAACGTGGATTATGAACATTTTAGCGGCCGAGTTTCAGATAAAGATGATTCTGCCCGAATTTTTAAGGTCAACGTCGAAAACAACAATACCAAGTTTTTTCGCGCTGGAGATCAGGTTGAATTTAAGGTGAATCTTCAGGCCAATCGAGACTACTGCAAGGCTTTTGTCAGAAACGTTGAAGATTTCCATTTCACAATTTATGTTGAAAGCCTGGCACCTTGTTTCTCGAGCGAGGAATATTTTCGTCGTGGAACAGTGCTTAATTTCTATTCAAAACAACTGGCCCTGAGAGTTTTTGAAGCTTCCAAATATCGTGAGCAGTTAGTGGTCCGTAAAGAGGATTTCCTTAAACAGCTCAATGGCATTAATCATTTTATCTGGACCTTTGATCAGCAGAAAGTCAAAACAGCTGCCGATTATGATCAGCAGATTAATCAATTGCAGCGTGAAAAAAGAAAAGCTCTCGATGACATGATTACGCTTAAGCAAGAGCGTCTAGTGCTGCAAAATGAACTGATGAAAAAGCTCAACGAGCTGGATGAATCTTTATTGTTTTACCGGGTAGAGCGCCAGGAGCTTATGACGGATCGCTGGAATCTGGATCATGATTCAGGCCTTCCGTTTGGGCAGAGACCTCAAGATATGAAAAAGACGTACCGCTAAGTCGGATTGATAAACTTTTGTTCATAGTCTCATACCCCCTTTGTCTAAATATATTCAAGTCAAAACCCCATAATATCCTGTATGATTTTCGATATACGGAGCAATTAATGGACCAAATTCTTATCAAACAAGAACAGCTTACCCATCACCCAGTTTACCAAACCTTTACTGGGCTTGAATCCATTCAGCATTTCATGCGCTACCACGTCTTTGCCGTTTGGGATTTTATGAGTCTTTTAAAATCTCTTCAGCGACAAATTACTTGTGTCACTCTGCCTTGGACTCCATCAACATATCCGGCCGAGATGGTGAGACTCATCAATCAAATCGTTGTCGGTGAGGAGAGTGATCTTGATCAATATGGAAATCCTGTTTCTCATTTTGAGCTCTATCTGAGAGCGATGGAAGAAATCGGAGCACCTACTGATGAGATTAAAAACTTTTTAAAAACCATGGATCTGTCTCTTGTTCCAGAGGGAGCGAGGCAATTCGTGACCCATAATCTTAATGTTGCTCAATATGGCCATGTGGTGGAAGTTGCGGCGAGTTTTTTTTACGGACGCGAAAAACTTATTCCAGATATGTTTGAAACGATTGTCAGCACACTAAAAAAAGAGAACATCAAGGCCCCTACTTTTCTTTATTATTTAGAGCGCCATATTGAAGTGGATAGCGGCGAACATGGGCCTTTGGCCTTGAAATGCCTGGACTATCTCACTGGCGACAATGAAAATTTGAAAATGCTGGCCTATAAGTCTGGAGCAGAAGCTTTAGAGATGCGCCAAAAACTTTGGGATGATGTTTTAAGTTCTTCGAATTCTTAAACCTTATTTCGCCAAAAACTTTTTCACCACTTCGATCTTAACTACGGTCTCGTTGCCTTCACTCATTTGATATTTCACAAGAGTACTGCAGTTGCCTTTGCCGTTATAGTCTGATCTGCCTGAAGAAAGAATTCCTTCAACCTCGCCCGTTTTGGCATTGAAAACTCCTGAGCCAGAGTTAATGGAAAACGCATCCACATTACTGACAAAAGAGTTTTTGAGTACTTGAAGCACAAAAGCGTCGCCCGCGATTTTAGTCGGAAGACCACTTGGGTGACCGATCAGGACGAGAGAATCATTGACGGCTATTTCGCCACTGGCGCGAAGTTTCGCAAACGCTCGGTCAGAAACGGGCCGCTTTAATTTAATCAGAGCGTGGTCGATGCCATTATTTAGGTCCATCTCTTTAAGCACCACCTGATCACATTCATACACGTTAGAGCTAGGAACAGTCACTGAAGACTGGTTTTCTCTTGAGACCTTATAGTCAAAGACCCAGGCGAATTCTTTACAAGTTTGTTTGGCGAGATCATAGCAGTGGGCCGCGGTCATGATGATATCAGGGGCCACTAAGGTGCCCGAGCAACTGGCCGCACTTGGTTGATTGCGAAAGCGCTCTTCAGGGCAAAGTTTAAACATGTCCCCGAGGCTTCTGCCAGAAATGGTACTTTCGTTTTGACTGGATTTAATATTTGTCTTTTCAATTAAGGCCGCTGTGGATTTGGCCAAAGTCACAAATAGGGGATTACTCACGGCATAGACGTCCTGGCGGCCATCTTCACCATAAATGGCATCAGGATTTGCCACTGCATTCAGACTTATTAAAAGTATTAGGGGGAGGTACTTCATTCTTTCATCCGGCAGTTTTTAGTGATTTTAAATTCTTCAACTTCATCGAGTCTTACGATTTCAAGATTATTACTGGCCACGTATTCTAGGATCTTGGTGATTCCTTCGGCCGAGCTGTGTTGAATGTCATGCTCAAGAACCACCCCACCTGAGTTCGGAGAAGAGATGTCTTTTCTGACTTTGATTTGAGTCGTTTTTCCGGCCTTGGTCTTGATTGTTTTATAGGTGATGTATTTTCCGCCTTCGTTTGAAGCCTTGAAGTTACTTAAGACTTCTTCCGGAGTCATCCCTGGCACCCAGTCACTTGAATCAAAGTCCCAAAAAGCGAAATGGATACAGTTATCTCCCATGAGCTCCTGAGAGATTTCTTTTAGCACATTCATATGGTGATAGTCGGACCTTTGGCCATAAGCTGCGTAGGGGAAGCGGTAGTAGAATTTATCAAAGGAGTGACCCGCTCTTTTATAGAGGGCGGCGACATCGATGATGGATTTTTTCACCCGAGCCTTCCAGACTTCTCTCGTGACAGTATTGGAATTGTCATGAGTGTAGCCGTGAGAGGCCACAATGTGTCCTTCATCCAGCATGCGCTTGACCAGTGGGAAAGTTTTTTCGTTTACGTTTGAAGTCAGAATAAAAAATGTCGCCTTAGCGTTCGCAAGCTTTAAGGCATCGAGAATTTTCGGTGTGTAAATGGGATGAGGCCCGTCATCAAAGGTCAGTGCATATTTTCCCGTCTTATAGAGCGAAGGTGCTCCATACTGAGTGTAACCCCGGTCATTTGAGGTGTAGTTTCTGTCCTCAGGGTAATGAAAATAGGCCAAAGCTGAAAGAGAGAGAGTCATGAAAAAAATGGTAGCTATGGTTTTAAACATACAGTCCTCAAAATGATTTATTTCTCAATTATAAGTGGACTGATGGCGTCTTCATTAAGGCCTTGTAAGGATTACCCACCCTGTCTAAACATTTCAACAATCCTCTAAGTCACTATAAAAGCGATGAGTTTAGTCGAAATTGCCCTGTCTCGGCGGGCCTTGGGACGTGATACACTTAGAAGATGAAGCGGACTTATTTCTTGCCCGTTATTCTTTTCATTATTGGTTTCTCTTTTTCACTTGGTGAAGGACGCGAAGGCTTTCGTGGTCTGGCCAGTGCCTGGAATGTTATCCCCTCCCGCTCATTATCTGGTCTTCATTACGTTTTCAAAGGATTTGAATACAACGACTCGGAAGGCTCGGTCAGAGTCTCAGGCCCCGTTATTGAGATCACTCAAGGCATTCATGCTGGATCAAAAGTTTATCCCCAAGGATTCTCACTTGATATGGATCAAGAAGATTTTGAAGAAGAGCAGCTTTTAGGGCAGTCCATCTTTCAGGCGCGCTCCGGAACCGGAACAACGGTGGGGACTGCTTTTCTAGTTGGGCGAGATCTGGTTCTTACGAATCGGCACATTATGGGGATCAAGGCGTCGAGTAAAAAATGGAAATGTGGAGAGTTTGCTATTTTATTGAACCATAAAGAAGAAAAGGTTTCCTGCGAAAAAGTTCGCTACTGCAGCTCGCGGTTTGATTTCTGTGTAGTGCAAATGAATAAGATGATGAATGGCCACTTTATTGGTGCTGAGGTCAGGGCCCTGCGCATGGCCCGAAGAGTTCAGGCAGGTCAGCGCGTGTCACTACTTCATATTGGTAATGCTGCAGGCCTTGGTCTTCAGGCCTCTAGAGGTCAAGGCCTAGTCATCTCGGGTGGAGAGTTTCATCACTATGTGCCCACACTGGGTGGATCATCAGGAGCACCCCTGATTGATGAGAAGGGGCAGGTCATCGGAATCAATTGGGGCCACACCGGAAAAGATTATGTCGATGATGGCGCTTTTAATCGAGGAGTTCTTTCGTCAACTATATTCAATGAACTCAAACGCACTCATCCTTATACATTGAACGAAATTAAAAGTTTCAAAACTTGGTTTCGTCGTGAGAAAAATCATCGTCACGTTAAAGTTGAATCCCGCACTAATCTCCGAGTGAAGTAGTCTAAACCTAACCTTAATCCTGTAAGAAATTAACAGATGCCTAGGGCTTTGCACCTTGGCTACCATTAACCAATATTAGAAAACCAACTTGGAAGGTTTTTCCCATACTTTAGGAGGATTCATGTTTCGTTTAACAGTGATCTCTTTGATCGCACTAGTCAGTCTAAGTGCTTTCGCTCAAGAGAATTCAGTCGACGGTTTTAATAGTCGCTTTAACCTTGTCAGAAATGCAGAAGGAAAAGTTACTGTTATTAAACTGAAACGGGCGACTCGTTTTTTTACAATCAAGCCATTCATTGAGCAAATTAAGAATGATCTTCTTGGGCAACAAGCTGGATTGAAAAATATCTCAGAAGCTCAACTTGATGACATGCTTATTGACCTTGGTATGAACCCCTACGCTTTAAATGTTGAAGGCGGATCACAAGAAGCTCAAAACTTTAAAGATTCAGTTCTGAACGTTGCCAATATTGATGTTGAAGCGGCTTTCTCTGAACTTGATCAAAAAGATTTTTGGGCTGAATTTCAAGCACGTTTGAATGAGGCCATGCTTTTCTTAGATCCGTCAGTAGTTGCTAACCTTGATGATTCACGCTTTTTCTACAGAAAAGCTGTGACTCATAAAGTAGTCGTTTGGGCACTAGAGCAAGCTGAAAAACGCTTCACAAATGTGCCAGTTCTTAACATTGCTACTTTCGTGATTGTTCGCGTTCACGACATGATGCTTGAACAACGTCATTTTGCTCACAACATGCTTCTTCATTATTTCGAGACAGTAAAAGAAACAAGCCTAGGCATGACTAAGGCAGAAGTTGATCACGCGATCTCTTCAATCTATGAATACCGCATTGAAGCGACCGACATCTTCGGATCAAACCGTGCCAATGCTGACTGGGATAACTTCGGAATCAACACGTTCTACTCATCTGTTCGCGTAGGAAATGCTACGATCAATGGCTGGAAAGATCCGTTTTCAACTCTTTCTTTTTCAGAGATTAAAAAACTGAATTTTGCTTTTGCTTCGGTTACAAATGAAGGTGCTCGTAAAATTTATCACCTAAGCCATAATGCTAATATGTTTTCTATGAAGCCGGCCCTTGCTTATGATTACTCTAAGCCTAAAAAAGTAAAACAACTTCGCAGTCTCCTGAATATTGGTGGAGTGGCACTTGGTTTCTTAAAGCTTCCAGCTTTTATCAAAGTCAATGCTGATAGATTTATTAAGTCGATTTATGTTCAACAAGTTCGCACTGAAGGTGCTCTTGTTGGTTACTTTGAATCAACTGGTGATACGGCAATGATGAAATCTGTTTACGCTCAGAGATCAAATCTTTATATCGTTGAATAAGTTTTAGTTTTCCCTCTGGGGCCGCCGAAAGGTGGCCCTTTTTTTTTTGTCTCTTGAGAGTTGTCCATTTTCTCGACATTCTCATTGGTTTTTGTCCTCATCTTGGGCATTTATTCCCTTAATTCCCCTCATTTCTTGGCAGAACTCTTGCAGATAGGACTTTATACCCTAACCACGGACTAGCCTGTGAAACTCTTTTTTATTGTATTTCTTCTTCTTCAGTCTCTCAGCTCATTTGCTCAGCAAGTGATAGAAGTGAACTCAAAAATGATAGACTTAGGGGAAGTTCGAGAAACAATGGGTCTCAGTACGAAAAAGATTATTCTCAAGCTTTCGGCCGGATCCCCTGAAGAGTTCAAGGTAAAATTCAATTACAAATACCGCTTTGTGTCTCAGGAGTTGGATGCGCTTTTTGTAGGTGCATCTGGGAATCTTAGTTATTCCACCCACTCGGTTTCTTCAGAAACTTACGAAGCTGATTCTAAATTAGTCTTTGATATTAGTGAATCAAGTGCAATAAAAGGCGAAGATTTAGAAGTCATGGTCGAGATCAGTAAGCCGAATCAAAACTCCCATGGAATTAAAGTCGTCGTCAATTTGATTGATGCCAAGGGAAATATCATCTCAGGTGGGCGCA
>CANFNN010000153.1 GCA_947448095.1 Bacteriovoracaceae bacterium
AGGTACCTAAGATGAAGTCGACATCTTCTAGGATCTGTTTGCGGTGGTATTGAACCCCAAGTCTAGGTGCAACCGAAAGAGCGCGGTAGTTTCTTTGCTCCTCGACGCCCTTAAGTTCCTGAGAAACATTTAGTTGATTGAAAAGGTTTACATTAATGCTGCCATAAAGGTTAATTCGATTTTTTTCGCCTTTAAAGGCATCGTAGGAAATGTAAGGGCCAACACCAAGTTTAAGGCCTTTCTCTTGGGCGTTTATTCCGCTGAAGAGGGTGTAGGAGTTGGTAAAATAGCGAAGATTAAAAGTTCCACCAAAAAAGAATCGGTCATACTTATCATCTTTTGTTTTACGAAGATAAGTTAAGTTTAAATCAACTGGGCTGGTATAACCTTTGGTTTTGACACTTGAGGTGTAAGGATAACTTTCATAATAGGGCTGAGTAAAACCAAGAGTCACTATTCCGCGATAGCCGCCGTCAGAATAGAGTGGATAATTTTTGGGAAGGGGCTCCTCTAAGCGGTAATCAGTAGGGTCTTTATCCAAAATCTTCTGATCAAATTCTTTGGAACTGGTGAAGTAAACGTGTAAGTGTTCACGAATAACATAAACAGTGTTTCCCTGGCGATCGAGGGTGGGAATAAATTCATCATTAATATTTGAACTGGTTACCTCTCCCTTGAATAGAGGATCTTGATTCCATTCAGGAGATTCATCCATCTCTTTTTTTAATTTCGCCATTTTGCTTGGAGGAGGGGCCATATGATCGTAGTCGGTATTGTTGTTTAAAGAAGGATGAACTTTTATGACGTCACCTTTTCTCAAATACTGAACTACTGGTGCATCATAGTTTTTAGATTTTAGCATTGGTGTTTCAAGAACAGTCACTACGGCTTCTAAAGCAAAGACATTCGAAATACTAAAAATTAAGGCGCATAGGAGTTTAATCATTCAAAAACCTGCGCTAAAGAAAGGCCAATACTTTTATTCGTTTCATTAGTTGCATTGATGCTGACGACTTCGGGTTGTTGCTTAATATTTAACCACTGAGTTTGAAAAAAAAGACCTAAAACAAACTCGCCCCAATCATTTTTTACTGGGTGCTCAGCTACCAACATAAAGTCTGCGGAATTAAATTTAAAATCAATGTTGCCTTGGCTTGTTTCGGCAGCAGCTCGGGCAAAAGGACTTACCCTAAATTGAGTCTGTAACCTAAAAGTCTCCCCCCATAATTCAAAATCTTTTGTTTTAAATTGAGGTCCAAAAGAGACTGAAGAGTAAATAACATTTCCACCGGCGCGCAAATTGTAAGTCGATTTCTCATAATGCAGGACAAGCCCGGCCTTAACTGGCAGTTCCCACGCGGTGGCAAAATGAAGACCATATTGATTTGTGAAGCCTGTTGCTGCCTTATTATCGTTAAATAAATCTTTCATATAATCACCTTGAACCATCCCCATCATGATGGTGACTTCAGGTAATACTTTTAGCTTTTTATCGAAATCTGAGCGGATAATATTTGTTGGGGCAGGGGTGTATTTGAGAGGGGGAACGTAGAGAGCAAGTTCTTTTTCTATATTATTAACAAACTCTGTTTTTAATTTATAAAGGCAGCTTCCATCATTACTTTCAATGTATTTAAATCCCTGATCATCTTGAAGTTTGTAAAACTTTCCATAAAAAGATTCAGTGACTTGAAGGGCCTGATTATCTTTAATTCGAATAAGAAATATACCGGCCTTGACGTGGCCATGTTCAGTGCCACTTGTGAGGATTGATTTTAATTTGGTCTTCTTAAACGGATATTGATGACGCGAAGTATATCTTCGTTGTTCAAAATCTTCGACCCGGCCAGAATATTCAGTGACTGGTAGTTCAGCATCTAATGCCTTAATGGCCTTTAAATCCAACTCATCCTGGGCAAATGCACTGAATGAGAGGAGTAGCCAAAACATTAGACTCCCCAGTTTCTGAGAATGAGTTTGGCTTTTTCAAGAGTTTCTAAATTGGAGCGGAATTTCACAATCCCTTCTTCAACTTCATCCTGACTGATCCATTTATAATCTTGGTGTTCCTTAGGATCGATTGTGATGTCCCACATTTTGTCGCAGATGATGAGAAAACTTTTTTCGTGCACCTTACGTCCACGTTGATCAGTAAAATCATAACTAAGGCCCAAATCCACAATATCAACAATCGTTTCAATATTTAATTGAGTTTCCTCAATGGCTTCTCTCAGGCCACCTTCTTCAAAAGTTTCTTCGCCCTCAATTTTCCCGGTCACGTTTTGCCAGAATCTGCCCCGCTGCTCGTTGGTCTGGAGCAGGAGGAATTTAAAGCTATGACTAGCATGGTCAATCGCTGCAATGAGAACTTGGGCTTTCTTGGTCTTTTGGTTCATGCATTGATTATGAGCTACCTGATCAAGATTGTCCAAAAGTCGGTTGAATTTTTAAGGGGTTTGCTTCGCGTAACCGACTACAAAGATCAACTTATAAATTGCGTCACAAGAGTCCATTTGATATGAATGACACATGAATGATTTAAGTGGCATCGTCTTCAATATAGCCCAGTCACTGCCTGGTTTTTTAATGGCGATTGTGGTCCATGAGGCTTCTCATGCCTGGATGGCCAATAAATTTGGTGATCCAACGGCAAAAAACCAAGGGCGCATGACCTTGAATCCCGCAGCTCATTATGATCCGTGGGGAACCATCTTTTTTCCTCTGCTGGCAGCTGTGACTGGTTTTGCCATGATTGGTTGGGCCAAGCCCGTACCCATAGAAGTGAGAAATTTCAAAAAGATTCGTCCAGGAATTTTCTGGGTAAGCTTTGCTGGGCCACTGTCCAATTTAATTATGGGGACACTGTCGGCGATCTGCCTGGCGATCATCGCCACTAAGGTTTCGACTAGTTGGGAGTACTATTCTATTTTTATTCAAATGCTTCGCTATTCAGTTTTCATCAATTTTATTTTGGCATTTTTTAATTTGATTCCTTTGCCGCCTTTAGATGGGTCAAAAATGATTTCTTCCTTTCTAAAAGGTCCGGCCCTGTATAAATATGAAGGGCTAGCACGGTACACTCCAGTTATTTTTATTGTTGTGATGTTTCTGAGTTTTCTTGGAATACACACTCTGGGGTATTTGCTCGCCCCAGCTCAGATGCTTGCTAATTATCTTATGTTTGCTTTTGTTGGTTTGTTTGGCGGATTAACTTAAGGGATTTATGGCTGAAAATGAAATTTTAGTTAAAGTCGATCGTTTTGATGGCCCCTTGGCACTACTTCTTCATCTGGTTCAAAAAGATGAAGTCCGCATCCAGGAGCTCGAGCTTAATACGATCACCAATCAATACCTGGATTATCTGCAAAAGATGCAGGATTTGAATTTTGATTTGGCCGGAGAGTATCTTTATATGGCCGCGACTCTGCTTTATTTAAAATCAGAAGCTGCCGCAGATGAATCACAAGACCAGGATTTACTAAAAGTTACTGCGGGAGAAATGGGCCTAGAAATCCAAACTCGTGGAGACTTGATCAAGAGACTTGAAGAACTTGAGCGCTTCCAGCGTTTAGGTCAGAGACTTTGGGCCTTGCCTAAAAAAGGTCATGAGATCTTCGTTCACCCCAAGATTGATCGCAAGGCAATTGAGAACTCAATTCTTACACCCATCGATTTACAGCAATTGACTGAAACCATGATGGATCTCATCCGTCGTGAGAAGAAAAAATACGCAGTCGTTAAGCGCGATCGTCTATCGATCAAAGAGAAGTTGATACGTCTTAAAACCCTCCTTAAGGAAGGGGAGACTGTTCAGTTTGATACGCTTCTTGATGCCAATGAAACAGGAATTATTGATAAAGTTATTACATTTATCTCGCTTTTAGAGCTCGCTCGCCTGAAAAAGTTACAAGTTTTTCAGAATGAGGATATGGGTTCCATTTACATCGAGGTAAAGGAAAGTTTAGATTCATTTGATCCTGAGTCAGCAAATGGTTTTGAACCTGAAGATGAGACTAAAGATGAAGCTCCTGCAGCAGCAGTAGCTCCTATCCAATAAGGAAGAGTCATGATTACTACGACCGACATCAATTACGAATGGGATCTTTCTAAGGAAGAAACCGTTGTCGAAGTCCCTCTTGTGGAAACTCAAACAGAAGACTTTTCTTTTGAAGTCAGTCACTTTGATGAAAAAGAACAAGAAGATATGTTTTGGATGGCCCGCACTGGTCTGAATGCAGACACGCTTTGCGGAGCAATTGAAACGATTATTTTTATGTCCGATCGACCAATTTCTATCCAAAAAGTAAAAGCTCAGATTGATTCAGAACTTCCTTTGAGAGTTGTGCATGAATCATTAGTGAAACTTCAGGCCGGCTACGAAGAGAAGTTTCATGGTATTCGCTTAGTGGAAGTAGCGGAAGGATACCAATTTCGTACCAAAGCCACTTATTCTAAATTCGTACAAAATCTTTTTAAATTGAACTCACTTGTTCTTAGCCCGACAGCTTTAGAAGTGTTGGCGATTATTGCTTACAAGCAACCCGTCTCTAAAAACGATGTTGAAAAAATCCGTGGTGTTGATTCAAGTCATATCATCCGTGCTCTGATGGATAAACGTCTCGTGAAAATGGCCGGTCGCTCTGAGGAGTTGGGTCGTCCGTCACTTTTTGCAACGACTGAAGAATTTCTTGAAGTCTTTAACCTGGCCGATATTTCTGGCTTACCGCCTGAGTATGAGTTGGAAGAGATGGCCACTAAGAACACAATTGGCACGATTGCAGATATTAAGTCGGTTGTTTTCCGTAGTGACTCTAAGAAATTTAGTCAGGATGAATTTGAAGAGCTTGATCTTCTTTCGGCCAATATTCAGCAAATTGCTTCTGATACAAACTTCACTTCGCTGCTTAAATCTGAAGAAAAGAAAAAATCAGATGGAGAGTCGAATATTCGTAAATCTGCTTTTGATATCTTAGAAGATTTCGTAAACCGTGATTCTTCTTTGAAGCAAAATATGTTGGCCATGGCTTCAGAAACTCTCATGAACGTCATTGAGCCTAAAGTGGTCGATCTGAATCAAGAGGGTGTTATTTTCAATGCTCCTGAAGAAGTCGATGAAGAATTTGAGGCTTTGAGAGCAGCCGAGATTGCTGAGTTAGAAGCAGCTGATGCTAAAACGCTTGAGATGGAAGCCCTGGAGCTTGAAAAGGCCCTAGACCTCGCTTTTGAGCAACTGACTGGCGATAAACTTGATGCAGGAGAGATGGATTTTCAAGTTGATGGAGAAATCAATAACTTAGACCTCTCTGTTGATCTTGCGATCATGAAGGGTAAGGACTTTGATCTTGACCTATCGTTTCTAAACGAAGTATCTGAAGAAGAAATTAAATTGAGCGACGAGACCTAATCCTCGTCGCCTGTTAAAACTATAAACTGCCGGGAGGCAGATTGGAGCTTTCTATGACTACGTCTAATCAAGACATTTCTGTTCGTTTACAAAAAGTTATTGCTGACTGTGGAGTAACGTCTCGTCGTAAGGCCGAAGGCTACATCCTTGATGGTCGCGTTGAAGTGAACGGAAGAGTGATCACTGAGCTAGGAACGAAAGTTAATCCTCATACAGACGTGATTCAGGTTGATGGAAATACACTTGAACTCATGGCGATTGATAAAGTTTATATCGTAATGAACAAGCCTAGAGCTTACATGACAACACTTTCTGACCCAGAAGGTAGACCAACTGTTATGGAACTAATCTATGGTGTTAAACAGAGAATTTTTCCAGTTGGACGTTTAGATTATCTTTCAGAAGGTCTCTTGATTCTGACGAATGATGGTGATCTGGCCAACATGATCATGCATCCAAAATATGAAGTAGAGAAAGTTTACGAAGTAAAAGTCTTTGGTCACGTGAACGAAGGAATCCTTGCAAAAATTAAGCGCGGGGTAATGACGGAAGATGGTTTACTTAAACCGAAATCAGTTCGAGTTATTGAGCAACTTCCTAATAAAACTTGGCTTGAGTTTCGCCTGAATGAAGGTAAAAACCGTGAGATTCGTAAAATCTGTGATGCTGTTGAGCTTACTGTAGATAAACTTCGCCGGGTTGCGATTGAAGGATTAAACATTCAAGGCCTTCCTCCTGGCCAGTATATGTTCACAACGAGAAAAGAACTTCAAAAAGCTCTTGGTCTCAATGATGATGGAAGTAAGTACACTCACCGTAAATTTATTTCGGCCAAGAAAACTCTCAACGTGACTAAAGTCGCGAAGATCGTTTCTAAAACAGCTCGTCCTGCTGATGATAGAAAGTTTCAAACTTTCCGTAAGGAAAATTATTATGAAACCGTTCAGTCTATGAAAGAAGTGAAGGCGAGAAATGCTGAAGAAGCGGCAACTAAATTAGCTGAAGACCATGCTCAGGCAACAGCTTTAAATTTTGCTCGCACGATGAGAAAACCAACTAAATCTAGGTCTTCTTATGGAAATAAAGGTTAAGAAAGGGAAAATTTTAGTCTACCGAGTCTTCGACATCGGTTCTGAGATTGACCTTGAGAAAGTAGAAGCACTCTTTGAAGATAAAAAACTCAAAGAGCGCTTTAAGCTTGATCGTAAACATAACATGTCTTTGATCATTTCAAAGTCACCAGTTTCAGTTCAGCTGGGCGCGATTGATGTCAAAATCATGGATATCGTCCAGACTTGTGAACTTGTGGCCAAGGTTTGGCACTTCGGAACCGTATCTCTCTGTTTTCAAATTCCCATTTTTGAAGGAACCACCTGGCCTGAGCTAATTAAAATAGCGAGCTGGATGGAAAACGATACGGCCCTGGATGAAGTGGCGAAAATTAAGGCCAAAGAATTCCAAAACGATGTGAAATACGCCATTCCACTCACCAATACTGACTGGTCCATGAATGAGGATTATGTCACCTATTTCATTCAAGAGTTTGAAGGGCTGAAAGGTTCTTTGGAGCAATTGAATGAAGAGATTAATTTGGCGGCACTTATCCTTGCTGAACCGAATGAAAATCTCTCTGAAGCCATTAAGAAAAATACCCTTGAGAACACTTATCAGTATTCGCGAGATGATTTAGTCGTCGTTGATTGGAATTCCGCTATTGTTGTGGAGCCAAGTGGGTCGATGGATGTTCCTCTGGTTATTGAGTTTGCTTTGAACCAATTGCTTGAGATGAGGTACTACGATGATTTGCTGGAT
>CANFNN010000154.1 GCA_947448095.1 Bacteriovoracaceae bacterium
CTCTTCTACTCATAGGACTTGGCTCAAGACTAAAAAAAACTCCTGGCCCGTCAATGCCTAGTGTTCTCACTGATGATGAATCCAAGGTTCAAGACTTAGAGTCGGAGATAAAATCTCTTCAACTTAGTAATCAGCAACTTCAGCAGAAACTTTCGGCCCAAGGATCAACTGAAACTGTTCAAGATGAGCCCTTCCTTATGGGCATAAAAAAACCATATGGAATGCAAAATCTCATCAGTGAAAAGAAAGTCACGCTTGATCAATTTGAACTGGTTAAAAATCAAAACAATACAATCCTTAAATTTCAGATCATAAGTACAAATCCAGAAACCAAAGTTGCCGGCCACGTTTTAGTCTTTATGATTTCTGAAAGTGGTTTAATGGCCTATCCTGTTGAGGCCAATAATTCGATCGCTGGCGGAGTCAAGTATTCCATGGGAGAACCCTTCTCCGTCTCAAGATTACGTCCAACAAATGCTGAGTTTCTGCACCACGTGATTGGAGAATCAGTAAAATTTGTTATCTATATTTTTTCCAGAGAGGGCGATCTTCTCCTAATTCAGGAAACAGATCCTTACAAAGTGGGAGAGAAATCTTGATCAATGACCATGATTTTAAACAATTTTATTACAACATTCTTGGCGTCAAATCCCAAGTCATAGGTAATCTTATTTTAAGCGGTGATGCCATTATCACGTCTTCAGTTGAAGGCAGTGTCGAGATGCTTGATAAGGGTAAACTTATTCTCGAACGTGGCTCTTTCATAAAGGGTAAAATTAAGGCTATCGACCTTGAAATTTTCGGCCGAGTTGAGGGTGAAATTGAATGTTCTGGCTTAGTTTCAATTAGATCTGGAGCTCAGGTCTCTGGAACAATAAAGTCGGGCCGCTTAGTTATTTATCCTGGAGCCATTGTCGAAATGACAGCTGACTCCCAGGAAGAATAAACTAAAGAAAATCCTGATATTTAAGAATTCTAACAGGCCTAATTCTAGAGAGGCTTTTTTCTAGGCTCTTATCTCCTACCACCACAATTGTCAGACGATCCCAGGGAAAAGCTTCTAGGTTGGCCTGTGCTAGAGCTTCTGGAGTAAGTGAGGCAATCAAATCTTGGAATTTCACAAGCTCTTGAAGATCCCTACCCTGATGGTCATACAGCATAATTTGAGACAAAAATGCATTCGTTTCTTCAAAACCAAAAGCAAATCCACCGATCTGGTGACCTTGCTGATGTTTAAATTCTTCGTTTGTAAACTTCTTGGCCGTAATGTCCTGAAAAACATCTCTTATGATAGAAATGACCTCTGAAGCCGATTCATTTTTAGAAAAAGTCATGATCCCGGCGCGGCCATAATCTCTTTGCATAGAAACGTACGCTCCTGCTGAATAAGTGAGCCCTCGTTTGACTCTTAATTCTTGTACCAGCTTAGAGGTAAAGCCTCCCCCTAAAAAACCAGAAAGGAAGTTGAAATGATCATACTTTCCTTTAATTTCCTGAGGAATAACATACCGACCGATGCGAATTTGTGCCTGATTGGCACCCGGAACTGGAACGAGATAAATGGCAGATTGCGAAGAAGGTTTTTTTAATTCCAAATTTTTAAAAGTTGATTTAGAAGTCCAGTGACATTTTTTAGCAATGATCTCTTTCATTTTGCTAATTTCAGATGGCCCAGTCAGATAGAGAACTTTTTTCGTTTTATTTAGTTCAGACAATCTTTCTTTTAGGCCAACAGGATTAAGCTTATCAAATGTGGCCAGGGTCCCGTCAACAGGGGTCGCATAAGGAGTCTCAGTGAGTGAAACTTGTCTAAAGATTCGATCTGCCAGTGCTGCGTGCGAGGTCACAAGATTCTTGAGCTGACTCTTAGAGCGGCTTACATATGAAGTGAGTTCTTTTTTAGGAAACTGAGCATCTGTGAAAAGTTCACAAACTTTGCTCATCACGGGTTCAATATCTTTAGTAAGACCTTGAACACTATAAACTGAATATTCATGAGTCACGGAATGCTTAAGACTCGCACCATAAAAATCAAAGAACTCAGAAATTTCTCTTTGAGATTCTTTTGAAGTTCCTGAAGCCATTTGATCAAAGGTTCCTTGAGTGAGGCCTGAAAAAGGATCACTAAGAGAGCCGTCTTCAAAGTAAATGGCAGCGTTGAAACGTGGAAATTTACTGTCCTCAATCCAGACGACATCAAGATCGCCCCATTTCATTCGTTCAATGGAATCAAGAAATGAATCCCCAAAAGCCGAAGTCGATAAAATAGATAATAAGGCGATAAAAAATTTATTTTTCATAGATATTCTCACTTATGCATATTCCAGACAGAGACAAAAACACTTGGCTTCACAAACACTTCCTTACAAGAAGCTTTGACATCGTCGACACTCACCTTTTCGTACATATCAAGTTCCTGCTTATAAAAGCGCCAATCGTTAAATACGATTTGTCTCTCACCCAGAAATGATCCAAGACCTGCATTCGTATCAAGCCCACTATAAAGACCAGTAAGATAGTTGTTTTTAATTTTCTGAATACTTCTTTCAGTTATTTCAGTGTCACAAAACCCCGTCAGACGTTTCAGGAGATTTTTACGAAATTCATTAAGTTTCACACCACGGACCAACTCTCCACCAATAAAAAAGAACCCCGATTTATCCAGCGACTGATGAGCAGCATACATGGATGTCGCAATCGGTTTTTCAATCAGGATGTACTCATTGATTAATGAAGCACTCTTTCCTGAGCCAAGTATTGATGATAATACATCTAAGGCGTATCCCTTAGGGTGACCTGCTTTATAGGTAGGGAAGGCCAGCATAAAAAGTGGGTTTGGTGACTCACCCTTTTTGGCAACGACTTGATCAGTAGTCCATTTAGGAACAAAGTCCTGATCTTTTAATTCTTTATGCGCTTCTTCGACAGATGGAGAAGATGGGATTTTTCCAAATTTTTCCTGAATCATGGATTTTGCTTTGCGTACACTTACGTCTCCGACCAGAATTAATGTCGCATTGTTTGGGGCGTAAAAGCGTTTAAAGTATTTATAAATCTGCTCACGAGTCACAGACTTGAGATCCGGAATATCCCCAATGACTGATCGGCCATAGGGAGTTCCTTGATAAAGATTTTGCATCATTTCTAGATAGAGTTGTCCCCTAGGAGAATTCTCATAACGCATTTTTCTTTCTTCGAGTACAACTTCTCTTTCTTTATTGAAGTCATCTACATCAAGTAAAAGATTTTCCATTCGGTCAGATTCAATATCAATAATTTTTTCAAGTTCTGACGAGGGAAGATTTTCATAATAAACAGTTTGATCGTTAGTTGTGTAAGCGTTGGTTGAGCCCCCACTTCCCTCGATAATAAAGTCCATAGTGTTCTTGCCATATTTCTTAGCCCCCTTAAACATCATGTGTTCAAGGAAATGACTTGCACCTGTTATACCTGGAACTTCATTTTTTCCTCCCACTTTATAAAAAAGTTGTAGTGAAAAGATAGGAAGCTTTGGGTTGTGAACGATCAAGGCAGTCAGACCATTGTCGAGTTTTAATTCCTCTACATCGATATGGATATTTTCAGACAGACTTTGCTTTTCTTTCACTGAAGAACAGCCCAAGAGCAGGGCGAATAGCACTAACCAGAATTTCATAGTAACATCCTCATTGATGAACAAGATAACGATTTTGGGTTCAGGTACCAGTACGGGTGTTCCTATTTTAGGTTGTAACTGCGCTATTTGCCAATCAAACGATCCTAGGAATAAACGTCTACGTACATCTGTTTTGTTGGAAACTGAACAAGCGCATACAATTCTAGTCGATGCATCACCTGACCTCAGGGCTCAGTTACTTCAAACTCAGACAGCAAAACTAGATGCTGTCATTATTACCCATGATCACGCAGATCACACCCATGGTATAGATGATCTAAGGCCTTATAGTTTTAAAAATTCTTCGCCTCTGCCCGTTTTTGCAGATGCTCACGCATGTGAATCACTTACCATTAAGTTCCCCTATATTTTCCAAAGAGAAAAAGTCTATTCCAGTAAACCTATTCTAGGCGGTGGAATCCCCTTATTGGACTTGCACCCAATTTCGCCTGGCCAGAGTACTGTCGCCAATGAAACTTTTTTTTTCGCAGGTCTTCCTCATGGTCACGGGGAGTCTCTCTGCTTCATTCACAAAAAACTTGGCTACATGATTGATTGCCGGGAAATTCCTGAATCTGTTCTGATTAACTTTCGTGACGCGAAGCTTGAGATTTTAATTATTGATTGCCTTCGTTATCTTCCTCACCAAACACACCTTCACCTTGAGCTGGCGCTTGAATACATTCAGTTCATTTCTCCCAAGATGGCGGTGCTAACACATATGGGACATGAGATGGATTATCTTGATCTCACTCGTCAACTACACCAACGACAGATGGGGCATGTATTTCCTGCTATCGATGGCCAGAGCTTCCTCTATTCTTAAGAGTATAAAACTAGTAAAATAGCACAAATTATTTCACTCTTTAAAATTGTTAAATCCAGGGAGACCCCATGAAGATTGCTGTTCCAAAAGAAATTAAAAACAATGAAAACCGAGTTGGCCTAGTACCAAGTGGTGCACGTCAATTAGTTCAAGACGGTCATGAAGTTTTCGTCCAGCACAATGCTGGGATGGGAATTGGAATCACAGACGAAGAATACATTAAGGCCGGTGCTAAAATAGTTGCAACTCTTGAAGATGCATTCGCTGCTGGTGAAATGATTATTAAAGTCAAAGAACCTCAGGCCAATGAGATAGCTCTCTTGAAGCCACATCATATTCTCTATACTTATTTACATCTTGCGGCCGATAAACCGCAGACTGAAGGCTTGATGAAGTCAGGAGCAACTTGTATTGCTTATGAAACAATTCAGCTTGAAGACAACTCTCTTCCACTTCTCGTTCCGATGTCGGAAGTTGCTGGTCGTATGTCAGTTCAAGTAGGGGCGACTTATCTTCAACTTGATAAGGGCGGAAAAGGAATTCTTCTTGGTGGTGTTCCAGGTGTTCGTAGAGCGAAAGTTACGATCATTGGTTGTGGAATTGCCGGAACGAATGCTGCTAAAATGGCGATTGGAATGGGCGCCGACGTGACTTTAATTGATCTCTCTACAAAGCGTCTTGCTGAGCTTGATGATTTATTCGAGAACAAAGTGAATACTGTTTTTTCAAACTCACAAAACATTGAAGAATGCGTACTTGCTTCTGATTTAGTGATTGGAGCTGTTTTAGTTCCAGGTGCTAAAGCTCCAAAACTCGTGACACGTGAAATGATTTCAAAAATGCAGAAAGGTTCAGTTGTTGTGGATATTGCTGTCGATCAAGGCGGGTGTATTGAAACTTGCAAAGCAACAACTCACGAAAACCCAACTTTCGTTGTTGATGGTGTTGTTCATTACTGTGTCGCCAATATGCCAGGAGCAGTTGCTAGAACTTCAACTTTCGCTCTCACAAACGTAACTCTAAAATATGCCCGTATGATTGCGGCCAATGGTGTTGACCGCGCCATCATCAAAGACAAACCACTCCGTTTGGGTGTGAATATCTACAAAGGAAAATTGGTTTACGAGCAAGTGGCCAAGGATCTTGATCTTCCATTTACTCCGCTACAGTTAGATAAATACCTCTAGATTCAAGCGAGGGGGCCTTTGGGGCCCCTTCTTTATTTCCAGCGTTTGCGTTATTCCAGCTCCATGTTATAATTAAGCATGGGTTCAGTTCAAAAGATTCTTCTTATTGCCAATCTCGTAGTCGTACTTGCCGGCGCAGCTGTCGTTTATTATTCACATAACATTCTTAAGCCGAAAGCTACCGACCAGAGCGCTGAGGCAGAAAACTTAAAAAATAGCGCCATGGAGCAAGCCCAAATCCAGGCCTATCCGATGAAAAAATTTGTAGTGAATCTTTACGCTCGCGGAACAAGACTTCGCTACCTAGATGTTGAAATGAACATTCTACCTTTTCATGAAGATCAAAAAGAACTTATTAAGGCTAACGAATATATTATCAAAGATATTCTGATTGAAATTGGATCTCAGCTTGGGCCGGATGAATTAGAAACTCTGTCTGGAAAGATTTTGTTGGAAAACAAATTAAAGAAACAGATCAACACCAAATTGGGTCAACCTGTTGTTAAGCAAATCTACTTTTCAGGATTTATCGTACAGTAAGCTTACTGAAGATTTTTAACTTCTTCAGGAACTAGTGGAACTGCATTTTTAGCTTCGTCAGCTAGAGTGTCCAAATATTTCTTAACCTGCTCCTTAGTGATTTTCCCTTCAGCTAGAAGGCGGTCACGAAGGCGTGCATCCATAAGTTTTTCTTCAAGAGCTAATCTTAATTTCATAAGTCCTCACTTTTAAACGAAACTTTTTGTACCACCGCATAGAGACTTAGGCAAGAACTCCTCGGGATTCCTTGCGATAACGCTTATTGCCAAAATTTTGGTGGCTTTTGATCCTCGTCCTTAACTACGTAGAGATGACTTTTACTGCGCTTTTTGGTCTCAAAATTAGCATTTAACGCCATTCTCACCAAGGGCTTAGTCTGAAACCGTATGATTAGATAACTGATCCCCATAGCGAGCAAATGCGCCCAGGCAGAGGTAAGATTTGAAAAAATCGCCATGTAGGCCTCAATTCCGGCCAAAATCCAACAAAATGTCCGAGCACGCATGGGAAAAATCATCATCAAAGACATTTGTCTGTCAGGGTATAAAAGTGCGTAAGCAATAAGCATGGCAAAGTTAATTCCAGTCAGCCCATGAATAGGAGCTGAATAGGTATAAGTTCCAAAGAAAAAAATCACGTTCACTGTGGCATAGACGAGGCCAACCCCAATGATATTAATCAGGAGAAATCTTAAATAAATCTTACTTCCCCACTGCTGTTCTAATTCTGAACCAATAAACCAAACAACAAGTGCATTAAAAATAAACCCCATCAGATTCACTTCAATTAAGGGGTAAGTAATTAGCTGAAAAATAAAACCACTCATGAGCCCTGATGCCGAAAGGCCTAAAAGCCCAACCAGATTAAATGCTCCCACGGCTTTGAGAATCGAAAAAAGAATGAAGCATGCACCTGCTGCAATAAGAATAATTTTATTAATTTTTGTGATTTGGGGAGCGCTGAA
>CANFNN010000155.1 GCA_947448095.1 Bacteriovoracaceae bacterium
ATACGCTTTTCATTGGTACTTTTTAAACGAAGCCCCCTAAAGTTGCAAACCCTTAATAGATTTTTCACGGTCCATCTTGTAGGATAAAGGCTTAATTCAAAGATTTGAGGGCCTTATTTAGTGAAAAGACACATCGTTTTTGATTGTGATGGAACACTGGTTGATACTTCTCAACTAAAATACAGTCTCTACCCTGGGATAAAAGATTTATTGTTGGCCCTTGCGGCCGATTCTGTTTTGTATGTTTGGACCGCCAGGGACAGAAGATCGACTCTTCGAATTTTAGAGGAACTAGGCGTTTTAAGTTTGTTTTCCCAAATATGCACCATCGATGATGCCCTTCCTAAGCCCCATGTGAGTGGGCTAGTGGAGATGCTTCATGAGACCGATAAATCTCAGGTCTGTGTCATTGGCGATACCTCGAATGATATACTTGGGGCGAAAAATTTTGGGGCAAAAAGTATTGCTGCCACATGGAATCTAAGTGCTAATGCCTTGATCATGAAAGAAGCCGGGGCAGATTACGTCGCTATAAACCCTCAAGAGTGTCTGAATTGGTTGAATCAAAATATTAGTTAGATTTCGACTCTTCGCGTTCCCCACAATTTGTTGTAAGCTTCATGCTGCTAAATTTAAAAAAGAGAGAGAGTTATGTTTGATAATTTAAGTGAAAAGTTTTCGGATGCCTTTAAAGCACTCCGCGGAAAAAATAAAATATCTGAAGAAAATATCGAAGAAACTCTCAAAGCCGTTAAAACAGCTCTTCTTGAAGCGGATGTAAATTTCAAAGTTGTTAAAGAATTTGTCGAAAAAGTAAAAACTCAAGCCTTGGGTGAAAAAGTTCTCCGTGGGGTTGAGCCTGGCCAGCAGTTCATTAAGATCATGCATGATGAACTAGCAAACCTTATGGGTAAGGAAAGCGAAGGACTGAATCTTAACCGTCCACCGATTATTCCTATTCTTATTGTTGGTCTCAACGGTGCCGGGAAAACAACTTTCGCTGGGAAACTGGCACTTTTTCTTCGCACTAAAAATAAAAAAGATGTCTACCTGATTCCGGCCGATAACTTTCGTCCGGCCGCTAAAGATCAATTAATCACTCACGCGAAAAGTTTAGGTGTGGATTATTTTGATTCGGATTTATCTATGTTGCCAGTCGACATTGTTCGCGCTGGACTCGCTGAAGCGAAAAGACTGCATAAAGAAATAGCCATTATCGATACTGCTGGTCGTTTGCAAGTTGATGAAGAATTAATGGGTCAGTTGGTT
Source organism: Bacteriovoracaceae bacterium (assembly GCA_947448095.1). Taxonomy (GTDB): domain Bacteria; phylum Bdellovibrionota; class Bacteriovoracia; order Bacteriovoracales; family Bacteriovoracaceae; genus Peredibacter. Next base: position 1,270 of record CANFNN010000155.1, read on the forward strand.
GATGTTCGGAAATCTTTAGATAATCCGGAAGTCTTAATCGTGGCCGATGCAATGACAGGTCAAGAAGCTGTGAACGTGGCAAAAGTGTTCCACGAAAAAGTCGGACTCACTGGTGTGGTTCTTTCTAAAATGGATTCAGACGCCAGAGGGGGAGCTGCCCTCTCGATTCGCTACGTAACAGGCGTGCCGATAAAGTTCATTTCGGTTGGCGAAAAGATGAAGGACCTCGAGCCCTTTCATCCGGACCGTTTAGCGAAACGAATCCTCGACATGGGAGACGTACTCTCTTTAGTTGAAAAAGCTGAAGAGGCGATCAATCAAGACGATGCCATGGGCATGATGGCGAACCTTGAGAAAGGGAAATTTACTATTAATGATTTCGTTAAACAGATGGAAACCATTAATCGTCTGGGCTCATTTGGTTCGATCCTGAAGATGATTCCCGGTATGGGTGGAGCTCTCAGGTCTATGGGCGACTTGTCCCCGGCCGAAGATGAAATGAAAAAAATGAAGGTCATTATTAATTCCATGACCAAAAAAGAGCGTGAGGACACAAAACTCATCGATGCTTCGCGCAGAAAAAGAATCGCCGGTGGTGCCGGGCGGACCGTTCAGGACGTGAACCAATTTCTTGAGCGCTTTGAGCAGATGCGTCAAATGATGGTCGGTATGATGGGCATGATGAAGGGTGGTGGCCTCCCAAATATTCCGGGCATGGGTCCAGTAAAGGGTTTTCGTCAGGCACCTCAGTCCCAGCAGCCGTCTTTTGGGCAGCAACCTGACAAAGGTGCTAAGAAAAACAAGTTTGGTAAGAAGTATTTCTGAGGGGTTAATGGTCCTTAGTTTGACTTTACCCGTCAGATGAAATATAAATTTTAAAATTTTTTTGTGTACTCTAGAGGAGAATCCCCAATGGTAAAAATTAGAATGGCCCGTGGCGGCCGCAAAAACCGTCCTGTTTATACTCTCGTAGCTACAAACTCTCGTAGCCCACGTGATGGCCAATTCCTTGAGAAATTAGGTCAATATGATCCTAAATCAACTGAGACTCTTAAAGGGATCAACGTTGAAGGTATCAAATCTTGGCTCTCTAAAGGGGCACAACTTTCTGATACTGTAAGAACCTTGCTTAAAAACAGCAATATCAAGTTATAATACTACCAATCCTCCGGAATGATCTGGGGATAAAGTAGGTGTTATGAGTAGCGAATTGAAGACCCTTATCGAGTTCGTCGCTAAAGCTCTTGTGGACATGCCTGAGTGCGTGGAAGTCAACGAGTTGGAAGGCGAGCAAACGACAGTCATTGAGCTTAAGGTTGATAAATCAGACTTAGGTAAAGTGATTGGTAAGCAAGGAAGAACGGCCAGATCATTAAGGACTATCCTTAATGCGGCTTCAACCAAGCTGAGAAAAAGATCAGTTCTCGAAATTATTGAGTAATTGTTATTTAATTTTTTTAAAAACTCCCCAATTCGCCGATTGATTTCAGTCGTGTTAGTTGGGGTTTCTTATTTTTATGACTAATGAAAAACCAAAGTTGATTAAAATTGCCAGCGCCTTTCATCCTCACGGGATTAAAGGTCAGGCGGAGCTTCGTCTTCTGAATGATAACTTTGATGAATCCATTCTTGATGATGGGATGAAAGTGATTCTTTTTCCTGCTTCAGAAAAATCCAAAATTTCGAAGACCGGAGAAGAGTGGTTGATTCTGAAACTTCAGTTCGGCAATAAAGTGATTTGTACTTTTGAAGGCGTGAAAGACCGCACTCATCTTGAAACACTTTTGCCTTTTGAAATTCATGTTCCCCGCGATGCATTTCCTGAAACAGAAAATAACGAAGTCTACCTAGTCGATCTCATTGACTGGGAAGTGGTCAGTCCTGAGGGAGAAAAACTCGGAAATCTGGAGAGTTTTTCAGATAATGGAATGCAGTACTTGTTTGAAGTCCGCTTGAATGATGGCTCAATTCTCACCCTGCCTTATGTCGATGCCTTTTTCCCAGAAATAGATTCAGAAAATAAAAAGATCACCATGATCATGCCGGAATATTCGGAGTGATTAAGCACATCTGGATTCTCACGCTATTTCCAGAAATGTTTAAACCCTTTCTGGAGTGTGGAATTTCGGGAGCTGCTTTCAGAGGCGAGCGCAGTGATGATGTAAAGTTTGAGCTGCATTTTGTGAACATTCGGGATTATTCTCAAACCAAATATAAAAGTGTCGATGATTCTCCCTTTGGTGGAGGCCCTGGCATGGTTATGCGGGCAGATATCCTAAGAGATGCTCTCATCAAGGGTGTCCAAGAAGCAGGCGGCTACGAGTCCCTGGATAAGCTTCACGTGATTTATACTTCTCCCCGAGGAAAAGTTTGGAACAATAAAATCGCCCGGGACTTTGGTACAAATGAGCTTGGATCAAGTCCTAAGGATCTAGTTTTCATTGCCGGACGCTATGAAGGCATTGATGAGAGGTTCCTAGAAAAATATGTGAATGATTTTTTTAGCGTAGGGGACTTTGTTTTAACTGGTGGAGAGCTTGCCATCATGCTCATGCTTGATTCGGCAGTGCGGTTTGTTCCAGGGATCTTAGGCAATAAATTATCCAGTGAAGATGACTCATTTGAAGATGGCCTGATTGAATTTCCTCAGTACACCAAGCCTCGGGAATTTGAGGGAATGGAAGTTCCGTCAATTTTACTCGAAGGGCATCATAAAAAAATTGTTGAATTTCAGCATCAAGAAAAAATCACCATGACGAAAAAATGGCGACCTGACTTAATCAAAAAATAAATTTACTTCGCTTCTTGCGGAACTTTTTGAAGTTCTTTGAGATCAAAAGACTGGGCCTTGAGTTTGGCCAAAATCTCCTGATAAGTTGCTTCAGGCAAGGTCGGCGTTCTGGCCATGATCCACACGTTTTTTCGGTTCGGAACGGCCACCACGGTATAGGAGTAATCGGGTGCGAGGTCTGTGATGAGGTAGGCAAATTTCAAAGGCCAAAAGGGCTGGATTCTCCACTCAGCATTTGTTTTATGATCAAAGATGAAAGCTTTTTGCGGATAAGATTTTTCTTTGCCCTGAAAGCTGTCTTGATTAAATTTAAAACTCACATCAATGCGTTTTTCTTTTTCATTCAACGTATAAGTCTCAATCGCATTAAAGGCTCCTTTCTCAATGAAGGTAGGGATGTTGGCAATCACGTACCACTTGCCCATGAAGCGAGGGATGTCCACATGCTCCACGGTCTTGACCGGAGTTGTTTGGTTGGTTGAGCAGGCGCTAAGGAAAAGGAGAAGCAATGTGCTTGGTGTTTTCATTATCATATTGTAGCAGGATGTATGAGGGAATCCTTGTAACAAATCTTAGGCAAGTTAAAATCAGCATTTGCTCGCTGTGACTATGAATTTGTTGCAAAATAGGGAGGTTTCGTTTGAAGAATTTCTACGCCTCAAATGGGAGCCCAAAGATTTATTCAGAATAAGGTTTGAACTCTTTTATCTGTCTTAAAAAGAGCAGAGAAAGTAGTGAGATTCCACACGTCACTAAAATGCCAAAGGGAAAGCTGTATAATGTCGAAAAATTTCCAACGATAAAAACTGAATAAGATTCACAGAGGTTCATCATTCCCATAAATGCAGAAAATTGCGTCGCTGCCAACATCGGGTCCGTTATTCCCATCAAAAGTGAACAGGAAGTGGTAAGAATTACGCCAACCATAAAATAAATGAGACAAAGAATTGGTATCAAAAGTTGTGGCGGCACTAAACTTATTGCGGAAAAAATGAGAAAGGTTGTGACAAGAGTAGCTAAAGTTAAGATGACTTTCTTACCAAATTTATCGGCAGCATACCCTCCAAGTAAAGAACCAATAATTGTTAGAATGCTGGCGGGAAGTGCCAAAAAAGTACCGATAGTTGTCTTATCAAAGCCTCGATCTAATAGAAATGGGCCCATTAATCCGAGAAGGCCTCTTTCTGCAGAAAGTACTGTTAGTGCAAATAAAAATCCAATGAAGATACTTTTTTTCCATAATGCTTTTTTTAAATTAGAAAAAAGAGTCTCTAAGTTCATCGTTCCATAGGTTGCTGGCGCATTTTTGAAAATTTGAGTTCGAGCAGCAAAAATACCAAAAATAAAAATGACCGAAATCAAAATAGTAATGACTGTATTGAAGCTGAGATATTTAAGCATCAGAATTGTTCCACCACCAAAAGCTGAACGACCAAGAAATTGTCCCATTTGCATCCATCCATTAATTTTACCGTGATCCACTGGACTCGTGATAGAAATCGCTAAAGCATCAATTGAAATATCTTGGATGCTACTAAAAAAAGCGTGGACTAAAAGAATATTTAAGCAAAGATTAAAATCAGCTTTTAAGTCGAGAAAAAGTAATGGGACAAGGGTAAGCCCCATCATAATTTGGGAGAAAATCATCCAGCTGTGATAACTGAGCTTAGGAGATTTAAAAGTATCTATGACTGGCGCCCACACAACCTTGAGAGTCCACGGGATGATAAGAAGGGAAGTGAACTTCGCTATCATTTCAATACTTAAAGCTTGCTCCCTTAAGAGCGTTGGCAAAGCAACATAGATAAGGCCAATAGGTGCTCCTTCCGTAAAATACAAAAGAGCAAAGTAGAATTTTTTCTTGGCCAAATGATTTGCTCTGATTGTCATTATTTTCACGTGATTACCTTGCCTTAGACATTTCTTTTATTCTTTCCATTGAGCGGTTGGAACAGTATGTTATCCAAAATTATTCCAATGGAAATATTATGAGCTTAAAGCTATTTTTGTTTTTCGTCTTATTGCTGAACGTTTGTTTACTCCAGGCAAAAACGATTGTCTTTCTAAATGGTGGTCCCGGATTTAATTCGGAACCAGAGCGAAATATCCTTGGACCACATTTAAATTCCCAAGGTCACGAGGCATTTTTTTGGAATGAGCCTTCCGAGCTACGTCCAAAAAAAGAGAGTCTATCTGTAGGAAATGCTTTTGAGTTCGCAACAGAAGATGCCAGCTTATTTCTTAAGAAGATTTGTGAAGATAAATATACCCGCAACTTGCCTTGTGAGTTGACACTCGTAGCGCATTCATTTGCCGTTCATCATGCAGTTCGACTAGCCGAGAAACATGCGACCACGATTAAAGAGATAATTTTAATTTCTCCTGCAATCAATGTGGAGGATGCAGACAAAAACATATTTCTTGTGGCCGTTAGGGGCTTAATCGATGAGGGTCATCCAGAAGTTAGTGCAGAACTCGCCGCAATGATTCCTACATCGAAAGAAAGCTTCGATGAAGCTAAAATCCAAGCTTTTATGCTCGCTACCCAGTACTCTTCTATATTCACGAATTACTGGAGTGATTTGATTCTTATGCAGCATTACTTTTCATATTTGAAAGGGGAGTTCGGTTTTGATTTTAAAGGTTTTTTTGCTGTAAGAGAATCGATGCCGCTTGTTAATAAAGATCCTTCTTTCAAAATCTCTATACCAACCCAAGTTTATTTTGGAGAAAGTGACCCTATTGTATTGGCAGAACAACAGCTACCACTATTAAGGAAATATTTTTCTTCTTTTGACACACATATACTTACAGGGGCCAAGCATTATTCACATATAGAACGATTGCTCGACATCAAATATTGATATCTCTACCTTCGTTAAATCGATTCTTTCTCCAGGGGATCTACCTTTGGAGAAATTGCTATAAGACCTGAGTGTTTAGGCTGCTTTGTTCTTTTCAATTAAATGATCAAGATCTAGATTCGGGCGAGAATCGTAAATAGCGAGTTTCATACTTTTCCTAAAAAGGGATTCTTGAAACAAGTCTTAGGTCAGTGAAGATCAGCATTTATTGGCTGTAACTACGAATTTGTTGCAAAATAGGGG
>CANFNN010000156.1 GCA_947448095.1 Bacteriovoracaceae bacterium
AGCAGCTTTTCAGAAAGCTTCGTACAGGTAAAGTAGTGAAGTCAGTTCGTGGACCTGGAGGCGGCTATGTGTTAGCTCGCTCAATGGACGAAATTTCAATGAAAGACGTGTTAGATTGTGTTGGTGAGAACATCAACCCAGCTCGTGACATTGTTGCTGTACCATCTTCTGGTATCGAAATTTTGAAAGACGAAGCTGGCAATGACATCAACGGTGTTGTTGATACTAAAGAATTCAACCTTACTAAGAGCTATTTCGAAAATCTTGGTACTATCATGGTTGATTATCTAGCTACTACTTCTCTCGGTGACCTTGCTCGTAAGACTAAAGGTGCTGAAGCGTTCAATGAAGCTGCAAACAACACATCTTCAATTCGTTCTAACATTGGTGAAATTAACCAATAAGAGTGGATCAAGAACGCCTTTATCTCGATTTTAATGCTACTTCGCCGCTTTCTCAATCAGTCTCAGGCTGGTTGAAAAGCGGCGAAGTGCTTTTTGCCAATCCCTCAAGTCAGCACTCGGCCGGTAAGTCCACACGAAAAATTATCAACGAATCTCGCACTCAAATCCGTGAGCTATTCCAAAAATCGGAAAAAGATTTTCAATTATTTTTTCATTCTGGCGCTACAGAGGCGATGGTCACTTTTGCTTATTCCTTTAGTGAGTGGGCGAGATTAACTGGGAAAGATCTTTTAGTTTGTTATTCAAAGCTTGATCATCCTGCAGTGACTGCTCTCAGTGAGCGCTACTTTGGTCCCCAGGTAAAATTTCTTGAGCTGCATATGACTCAAGATCTTGAATATGACCATGATCAAAATTTAAAATCAATTCAGGACAAAAAAGACAACAACCCTGATTTGATCATTTTGTATCATCACCTTTGGGTTCATAACGAAACGGGAATTGTTTCCGCCCTAGAAGACTTAAAAAATCTGAAGCAAATTCCTGATCTTTATATTCATGTCGATGCAGTTCAAGCACCAGGTAAAATTGTGAATTGGAAATCCCTTGATGTGGCAGACATCTTCACTTTTTCTGCTCACAAGTTTGGGGCCCTTAAAGGCATAGGTTTTAGCTTCCTGAATAAGTCGATTCCTTTTTCTCCGCTTATCTCTGGTGGAGCTCAGCAGTCGGGACTTCGCTCGGGAACAGAAAATCCTCAGGGAGTAAAAAGCATTGCTCTGGCCTTCAAAGATCTTGAGTCCATTAATGTTCAGAAGACCATTACTCAGAGAGAAAATCTTGAAAGCTTTATTCAAGAAGAGCTTACTGGTAAAGGCGAGATTATTTCCAAGCGGGGAAGGCTTCGAAGCAGTAATACGATTTACTTTTATCTCAATAACCTCTCCTCAGATATTGCCTTGGCGCTTTTTGACTTAAATGGGCTGATGATCTCGGCCGGGTCTGCCTGCTCAAGCGGAGCGGCAAAGTCTAGTTCACTGCTTCTGCATATGGGGCTCACTCAAGTCGCTAAAAATGGCTTACGGCTCTCTTTTGGGTTTGACCTAAGTGAAGCTGAGCTTTCTCTGATCAAACAGAAATTTCATAGCATTCTTGCTAAAGTGAAATAGTCAGACTCTTCTTTAGGTAATTTAGGCTGTCTTTGAGGAAAACTAAGCTGGGGTTAAAATAACTCAATGAAGATCTTCTATCTTATCACATTGTGTTTTTCATTTTCCTGCCTGGCGATTGATCTTAGCTACAAATCCTATGATATGACTGCGACTCCCATGAAACTGGCCGAAGCACATAAGCAAGAGTTCCAAGACAATGGTTTTCATTCTCTCGCAGATGCTTCACATGGTATTCCCAGCATGGGAATAAATCAGGTGTATTTTAAAACTGAAACACAGTTTGTTTTAGTGAAATATGGAATTGAGGGGACTGTGCCGCTTGATCAGATCATTCCCACACCTACAGGCTTCATGGTTCACAAAAAAGACCAGAATCAAATTTATATGATGTATTTTCGAGGCTTCCAACTTGCATACGTTCATCAGTTGCTAGGTCGCCTCAATCAGAAAGTTTCAAATTTCAAAATGTTTAAGAATCTTCTGATTCCTTCGGCCGAGGCCAGTGAGTGTAATACGGCTTTTGGTCAGCCGATCTTAAATCAGTCCTCTCAGTTAAGTGGAATTTCCGCTGCTGTGGCGTGGGAATCTTTAAAAAGTTGTATGACTGGCGTAGGTCAAGGAGTGATGGACAACACTGTGGGAGTCGTTAAGGGTGTCGCCAGTGAGCTGAGTGATTTTATTACTCATCCCATTAATTATGTAGAAGCAGTCGCCAATAAAGTGGAATTATTTTTAGTTAAGACGGCCCAATTTATTAAACAACTAGTGACTGAACCAGAGAAGGCTTTTGAGAGTATTGGTCGCGGACTAGGTAAAACCTGGGAGAGTGTTAAACACACAGTCACCAGTATGAGTACTGAGATGAAGATTAATTTTGTCTGCTCTTTTATTGGCTCACTTGGAGTGGATGCAGCTCTGGCATTTTTAACCGGTGGGGCCGCTTCCGAGAAGGTCATGCTCACAATAGGAAATCTTTCCCGGAAATTTGGGATGATTGAAAAAATGATGTCGATTTTAAGTAAGCTTAATTCAACTCTTCTGTCTAAATTTCATTTGCAAGGCGAGAAACTAGAAAAATTTATGAAGGGAATTTTTAATAATCATATTCCTGAAGAAGACTTAATGCATTTAGATGAGATCGCTCACATGAGTGATGAACTGAGCTTGAGGACGCTATCATGCTATATACACTAATCTTCCTATTTTCTGCCGTTGCTCTCGCAGTTCCTACAGCTGCCATGAAAGAGTGCATGACTAATGTTCTCACTACAAGGGCCCACACCTATTCTTCGCTTGAGGCCAAGCGCATTGCTCAAGGCGAGGCATCCTTATCTAAAGAATTTCGACAAATCATGGCCAACTCTAAACCCGGTACTTATGACAAACACATTCGCGCCAGAACGATTCAAGAAGCCAAAGACCTGAGTAGTAAAGGACTAGAAAACGCTCAGTACATGCCTGGCATCAAAAGAGAGAGCCTAGAAAAGCATGCCCTAGTTTCTATGAAGGGGTACTACAAATCTTTTTCAGATGGTGGGAAGAAAAGTACCATTTATAAATTTGTAAAATTTGAAGATGACATTGGCTTTGATGGCGGAAAAGAAACCAAGTGGCTCAGAGTCGAATGGAGTAGTGATAGTTATCACGGACACCCCATTAGTTCTAAGAGGCTTATGCAGCAGTGTCCGGATTGCATTCCATGAGTATGTTAGACCGGATTAAAAAGCGCCAATACGACGGCTTCAAAGAATTTGTCCTCAACATGGAGACAACAGGCATCTCGGCCCGTCAGCCCATTTTTTTGGCCGGTATTCTGGAAGACCCGGTTTTCATGACCCACGTAATGAAAAATGTCCGAACTTTCGATGATTTTCTCAATCTTCCCAGTGATGAAATTGATGCCGTCCTAAATTCCCAGGAACAAATCATAGGAATTTTGGCCAAATGCATTTTTGGAGATTCAAGCCAAAGCCTAACCTCCCTTGAGTTCATGATTCCCAGACACATTGGACGTCTTAAAGATCAGCTGTCTTATCTCTCGGAAGTTTCTGCGAGCGAAAAAGAAGGCGCTAAATATTTTATTCTCAAAGTCGTTCGTAAACTTCAGGCGCAGGAAAATATCCAAGGCTTTCATTGGAAGCTTCCACCCAATGATATTTTCTTTCCAAAAGTTTACCGCGATGGTGAGGCCCGGATTTACTTTGAGTCGGGGATTCTGGCCGCTGAAGGATCAACTTATAAGGGTAAAAGAAATAATTCCTGGAAGCACTACTATGACACAGGAAAACTCATGGCCGAGGGTGAGTACGTTGAGGGGCTTAAAACCGGAATCTGGGCATTTTACTTTGGAAATGGCAGCTTGAAATCGCAAGGCGAGTACGTTGGTGATCTTAAGCATGGCCAGTGGAAAGACTGGGACCGCTCTGGACTTATGACTGCGACTGACTTTCATGAAGGCGTGAAAAAAAAGGTTTAGTCGTCTTCGAATTGGATATCTTCAGAAATTCGAACCCCATCCACCATCCGCTCTGAACTCTCTTCAATGAATGCGAATTCAACCGGTTCTAGACCTTCAAATTCCTCATTAAAGGCAATCGTGATAGTTCGAGGGGCGATATCCATGAGTGTGCTGAGGTAATAGTGCTTACCGAATAGATTAATCGCCTGTTCATCTTCATTTACGTGGCGAAAATCCGTCTCATCAATCATGGGATTATTTGAGGTATTTTTGACAATGATAGCACCTTGAATTTTTTCTTTCGGAATGTCTTTAGTCATACCCCAAGTAGGAAGTGGGAAATAGTCCAAATGGAAAGTTGAGTTCCCATAAGTCAGGCGTCTTGGAACGATCAGGCGACCAATAAACTTGCGCGTGGTTTCATCTTTGGCCTTGCGGGCCAATTTTTCGGCCAAAGAGGGATCCTCAATTCGGATAATATAATGACCGGGGTGCTTGGTTGAGCGAAAGAGGATGTACTGGAAAGCGATACTAAAGAGAGTAAACAGCTTTTGCTGGTCCAGGTGGATGTGCTTTGCCGGATGCTCTACCAGAGTTTTTACGGCCTCGTAGAGTGTTGATTTATCTAAATCCTTCTTACCATTCATACTTAATTATTTCGTCGAATTTTCTCCTTTTGGCAATAAGCAAAAACACTCTATTTTGAGGGAAAAAAATTGACGAAACTCAGGTGTCTCCTTTATGATGCAGGCTAAAAATGACGCCTATAAACGAACCTACAACCATATTTTGGAGTTGCAGATGATTGACAAGAACTTACCAAAAACCAGAAACATTGGGATTTCGGCCCACATTGACTCTGGTAAAACCACGCTTTCAGAACGTATTTTGTTCTATTGCGACAAAATCCACAAGATTGAAGACGTTAAAGGCGGCGGCGCTGGAGCGACTATGGATCACATGGAGCTTGAGCGTGAGAAGGGTATTACTATTACTTCAGCAGCTACGACTGTTGAATGGACTGGTATTAATGAGAAAGGTATCACTTTCGCTGAAGGTGACCAAAAAGAAATCAAGATCAACTTGATTGACACTCCGGGACACGTGGATTTTACCGTAGAAGTGGAACGTTCACTTCGCGTTCTTGATGGTGCGATTCTTGTTATCTGTTCGGTTGCTGGGGTTCAATCTCAGTCAATCACTGTTGATAGACAAATGAAACGTTACCGCGTTCCTCGTTTGGCATTTTTGAACAAAATGGACCGTATGGGTGCTAACCCTTATAACGGTGTAAAAGCTCTTAAAGAAAAATTGAATCATAATGCTGTTCTTATGCAACTTCCTATTGGTGCAGAAGAAAACTTTAACGGTTGTATCGACCTTATCGTGATGAAGGCTTATTACTTTGATGGCGAAAACGGCGAAAATATCCGTGAAGAAGCTATTCCTGCTGAATTGCAAGATCAAGCGCTTAAAGCTCGCGAAGAAATGTTGGATGTGATTTCAGCTTTCGACGATCAAATGATGGAGGACATCCTTGATGGGAAAGACATTTCTGAAGAAGTTATTCACCGTGCAGTGAGAACTGGTGTTAACTTACTTAAATTCACTCCAGTCTTCCTTGGTTCTGCTTTCAAAAACAAAGGTGTTCAACTTCTTCTCAACGCGATTGCGAGATATTTACCTTCTCCAGTTTCTTGTGAAAAGCCTAAGGCCATTGATTCAAATACAGCGACTAAAATTGACCTTCAGCCAGAAATGGATAAGCCACTTGTTTGTATGGCGTTCAAAATCACTGATGAGCAGTTTGGACAGTTAACTTATACTCGTATTTACCAAGGGACTCTGAACAAGGGTGATACTCTTCTCAATACTCGTACTAAGAAAAGAGTTCGTATTGGTCGTATCGTTCGTATGCACGCAAATGACAGAGCAAATATCGATTCAGCTTCTGCTGGTGACATCATTGCAATGATTGGTGTGGATTGTGCTTCAGGGGATACATTCGTGGCTGAAGACGGAGGGGTAGAAATGCTCTCTTGCGAAGGGATGCACGTGCCTATACCGGTTATCGAACTTTCAATCAAAGCTAAAGATAAAGAAATGCAAGCGCGTATGTCGAAAGGCCTTCAGCGTTTCATTAAAGAAGATCCAACTTTCCACCTTTTCACAGATGAAGAATCTGGTGAAACACGTATTGCTGGTATGGGTGAGCTTCACCTTGAAATTTATGTTGAACGTTTGAAACGTGAATATAAAGCTGAAGTTGATGTTGGTGCTCCACAAGTTAACTACCGTGAAACCATTCGTGGTGAAGCGAAATTCGAATACACTCATAAGAAACAATCGGGTGGTTCGGGTCAATTCGGTAAAGTTGCTGGGAAAATCAAATTCCTTACTGATGAACGTAAAGAGCGTGAAGACCAAGTTTTCCGTATGGTTAACGAAATTAAAGGTGGATCGATTCCTAACGAATTCATTCCTTCTTGTGAAAAAGGTTTCAACGACGTTATGAACAAGGGACCTCTTGCAGCGTTCCCGGTTATTAACGTTGAAGCATACCTTCAAGACGGTCAGTCGCATGATGTGGATTCATCCGATCTTGCGTTCCGTATTGCTGCACGTATGGCAATGAGACAAGCAATTAAAGATGCTCAGCCAGTTCTACTAGAGCCAATCATGAAAGTTGAAGTTGAAACTCCACAAGACTTCCAAGGTTTTGTTATCGGAGATTTATCTTCTCGTCGTGGTGTGATCTTAGGATCTGAAACGACTGATACTGGGGATGCGATCATCAACGCTCACGTTCCTCTTTCTGAAATGTTCGGTTATGCGACAGTTCTTCGTTCTGGTACAGCTGGTAAAGCTGGCTACTCGATGGAATTCGCTAAATACGAGCCATGTCCTTTATTCGTTCAAGAAAAAGTAATGGCAGAAAGAAAAGAGAAGCTTGCTGAACGTGACTAAGCATTAAACTCAAGATTTTATCTGAATTTGGGGCCAGGTTTTCACCTGGCCCTTTTTTTTATGTATAAGTTTTACTAATATGTATCAATAACCAAGGTACATATATGATCGAATCCTCTCAACTCCATGTCCTCATAGCCCTTTCGCATAATGAGA
>CANFNN010000157.1 GCA_947448095.1 Bacteriovoracaceae bacterium
AACATCATTCGTGGCAGCAATAATGACACGCTTGAAATCTTTATTCTCATCCTTACTTGGAGCTTCAGGTTCAGAGTAAAGTTCTGAATGACCACTTTGAGTTTGATTCTCAAGCAAGCTTTTCTTAAAAGAGCAGGAACAAAGAATGACTAAGGATAATACAAGGGAAAGGTTCATATGAAGGTAGTATAGGGCCAGTTCTCGTTATCAGATAGAGTGAACTTTTATTTCAGTGTAAAAAATTCAGGTGTTTTGCTAGGATTTCGTAAATAAACAAAAGCGAGTAATCAATGAGAAAAGTCTTAATCACCGGTGCCACCTCAGGCTTTGGGAAGCTCTTAGTGGATGCATTTTTAAAAAATGGAGACTTTGTCATCGCCAGTGGTCGCCAATTAAACTCTCGTCCTGAAATCTTTGAAAATGAAAGAGTAAAGTATTCTCGAAGATTTCTAGAAATCGAGATGGATGTCACGCTGTCCGAGCAAGTTCAGCAAGCAGCTATACTGATTAAACAAAAACTAGGTCATATCGATATTTTAATCAACAATGCTGGTTTTGGGCTCTTTGGTTCTCTGGAAGATATTCAGGAGCAAGAGATACGCTACCAAATGGAAGTCAATTTTTTTGGCACGGTTAGTGTCACTCGCGCCTTCTTACCGATGCTCCGAATGGCGCAAGGAAAGATTTTTAATTTTTCCTCGGTTTTTGGCTTTATGGGTTTTCCTCTCACTAGCCTCTATTGCGCCAGTAAATTTGCCGTTGAAGGACTGACGGAATCTTTGCGCGGAGAACTTGCCCCTCATGGTGTACAGGTTTGTTTGATCGAACCCGGTGGTTATCGCACGAACTTTGGGAAAAATCTTAGCTGGAGTCAGGCCGATCCAGATTCTATTTATCATGTTCAAATGAAAAACTACCGTATGCTTCATGAAATGTTTTCTAAGAAGAAAACTCAACAACCCGAGGAAGTCTCTGAAGGTGTTTTGAAATTATCAAAGAGAAAGACTCTTCCGATGAGAAAAGTGTTTGGTCAAGACGGGAAGCTGAGTTCTCTCTTGAGAAATTTTCTTCCGAGTTTCGTGTATTTTAAAGTGCTCGATTTTTACTACAAGAAAACGTTTCTTAGAAAGATTTGATTTTTTTGAGTTTGGCGTAAGAAGCTTTGAGGGCTTGCTCTAATTGCTTGTAATCAATTTCAGATTGAGAATAACTCAAAGAAATCCGAATCACGCCGCGGCCAACATCATCGTGAATTCCCATGGCCTTAAGTACGGCCGAGGTTTCGGGTTGATTGTCAGCGCAAGCGGCTGATGTCGTCACAAAAATATCATGCGATTCAAGCTCTATTTGCACCGCTTGACCGTGAATGCCGGGATAACTGATGAGAGTGGTTCCTGCTAAGCGAGGAGATTCTTCTCCTACGATTACCACTTCAGGAAAACTTTCTTTCATATTCTGTTCAAATTGCAGTCTCGCTTGGTTTAAGTTTTTCAAACCCGCTTTATGAGTTTCAAAATCCGACAAGGCAACCGCTAGAGTTTCGATCCCGATATAGTTTTGCGTTCCCCCACGCAGCCCTTTTTCTTGAGAGCTTCCAAAAACATGGGGTTTAAGTTTGGTCGGGTCTTTAGCAAGGACAAAACCCGTTCCGGTTAAGGCGCCCACCTTGTGCCCAGAGCAGACCGCAAAGTCGATGCCTGAATTTTCGAAATGAAAATCACCTTTCCCAATGAGCTGAGTGGTATCACAGAAAAAGTCGACTTGAAATTTTTGGCAGAGCTTGGCCATCTCTTTATAGGGCTGAATCACACCAGTTTCATTATTCACGGCCATGATAGTAACTAAAGCAACTTCACCATGATGTTTTTGGAGTAAATTTTCAAGACTCTCTATGAGAATCACCCCGGAGTCATTAAGCATAACTTTTTCAAGCTTAAAGCCTCGTCGCTCTTGGTAGAAACTCAGGGCCTTGGGAATCACCACATGTTCTATTGGGCTAGTAATCACGATATTTTTATTTTTGGGGGCATACTCAAGAATTGAAAACAATACATGAGACACTCCTTCCGAGGAGCCTGAATTAAACGTCACCTGATCCGGGTAAGAGCCTACGACATCCGCAATAACTTGGCGGCATTTTTCAATTCCTTGAAACACCTTCTGGCCTAGAGAGTGAATCGCATTGGGGTTAGCGTAGATTTCGGTTCCGATTCTTTTTTTAAGATAGTCTCGAACAACCGGAATCAGGGGAGCCGAACCATTAAAATCTGCGTATATCATATTTATTCCTAAGAAATTTTAAGCATCTGATCAAGTGCCTTGAGAGCAAAAGTCTTGGTAACGTTATCAACTTTGATCACGTTCATGGGCACACCTTTTTCAATCGCGCGGAAGCTTTCCAGCAACCAACGCGGGCGAATGCGGTACATGGTGGTGCACAGACATTGATAAGGAGAAAGGGAAGTAATATCTAAATGCGGATACTGGGCGGCCAAACGATTAACGAGATTAATTTCCGTTCCAACAGCAAACTTAGTTCCAGCTTTCGCTGCTTTGATTTGATTTACGATATAAGAAGTCGAACCTGCCTGATCAGCACCTTGAACTACTTCAAAACTGCATTCAGGATGAACAATTAAAATCCTGTCAGGTTCATTTTTTCGCCACATCTGAATGTGTTCCGCTGTGAATCCCTGATGAACTGAGCAAAAGCCGTACCACAGAATCACTTTCGCTTTTTGGATTTGTTCGGGAGTCAGTCCACCAAATCGCTTGCGAGGATCATACACCACCATGTCTTCAAGCTTGATTCCTAACTTAAAGCAGGTGTTGCGGCCCAAGTGTTGGTCAGGAAAAAATAAAAGCTTCTCCCCTTTAGAGAGTCCCCAGGTGATGACTTTTTCAGCATTCGATGAAGTACAGATAGAGCCGTTATTTTCTCCCACAAAACTTTTTAAAGCAGCGGTGCAGTTAATATAAGTAATCGGAACTATTTTTTCTTGAGTGCAATCAGTGAGATATTTCCAGGCCACATCGATTTCTCGACGGTTTGCCATATCGGCCATAGAGCAGCCAGCTTTTAGGTCAGGTAAAATAACTTTCTGGTTTTCCGTTGTCAGCATGTCGGCCGTTTCGGCCATGAAATGCACACCACAAAAGATAATGTATTCGGCATTTTTAATTTCTGCAGCTTTACGGGCAAGCTCAAGAGAGTCACCAGTAATATCAGCAAAAGCAATCACATCATCTTGTTGATAATGGTGACCAAGGACAACGACTTTATCGCCCATGCGTTTTTTCATTGTCGCCAATTCAACCAAAACTTCTTCATCACTTAGTTCAGTTTCAGAAATTTGGGGAAGATGATCTTTGTTTTCTAAATCACCATAAATATCGATCATAAAAACCTCTTGAAATTGGTCCTTACCTTACTCTTCTAAACAAAAAGGGGCAAGGAAGGGGCAATTTTATTGTTGCGCGTCGGGCCAAACAACTCTTTTTGGGCCGCGCAGCATAAATCTTTTTATTTTTAATCACTTGGCCCTTTGACGAAGTGTGACCAGTTCCCTAGACTTTTATGAATAGGACCATTAACGAACCACTCTTTTTAGGAGATCGGGTTATGAAAATTATCACAATCGGTAATAACAAAGGTGGCGTGGGTAAAACCATGCAATGCTTTCAACTCGTTTGTCACTTGGCAAACCAGGGCCACAGAGTACTCGCCATCGATCTGGATTCTCAGGCGAACTTAAGTTCTACTCTTGGTGTGAACATCCAGAGAACCCTCATTCCAGAATGGTTAATCGGCGACGTTAAAGTTGATGAAATTATCGTGGATGCAGTTGGTAGCTTTGATTTTTATAAAAATATTAAATTAATTGCTTCCAGTCGTCACATGGCAAATCTTGCTAAACTTCTTATTCTCTCAGAGTCAGAAGTCCGCAGATCAGCTGGGCGCAAAGAGCGTTTGTTGAAAATGCGTCTGAAAGAAGTAGAAGATCAATTCGACTACGTCATTATTGATACTCCTCCAATGCTTGGAGATGAATTAATCATGTCTCTAGTAGCTTCAAATCTTATTTTGATTCCTACTCAAGCTCAGGATTACTCTATCGATGGTCTTGAAGAATTGATGGATACTTTTGAAATTATTAAAGAAACAGAAAATCCAACTCTTGAGTTCAATATTATTCCTTCTATGGTTAATCCAAGAAGAAAAATTGAACGGACTCGTTTGGAAGAGCTTTCTCAATCTTTCAATGTGACTCCAACAATTAGAAATTTAGTGGATATGCAGGAATCGGTAGCCATGAAGAAACCGGTTTTCATGTTCAATAAAAATTCTAAGGGCAAAAATGATTATCAGGCCCTGTGGGATTCTTTGGGACTAAATTAGAATTTTAAAAAATTTAAACATATAAATTGTAAGGAGAGGGCATGGCCAAGGAATTTTCCGCACGTGTATCAAAGCGCGAGCGCAAGGTCACCGACATTACTTCAGGAATCGACGAAAAGATTTTACGCGCAAATGATCTTAAGCTTCTCAGAGGCGCGCAACTTGCGACTATCCGTTTAAAGGATATCGAAGTTAGAGATCAGGTTCGAACAAAGTTCAATGATGAATCTCTTCGTGAACTTGGTGAGAACATTAAAGTAAATGGTCTCATTCAGCCTTTAGTCCTTCACCGTGAAGGTCATAAGTTTGTTTTAGTTTGTGGTGAGCGCCGTTTTCGTGCGATGACACTGATTGAAATGCAGGAAGCTCCTTGTTTTATTCTTGAGAATAAATCTAAAGAAGAATTGATGGCGATTCAGTTCTCCGAGAACCAGGCCAGAGAAGATCTTCATTATATTGATCAGGCGGATTCGATTTTTGGTTACCAGAAACTTACTGGTACTTCTGAGCGAAAAATTACTGCGGCTCTAGGAATTTCAAAATCTGAAGTTCACAGATGTCTCATGATTGCCAAACTTCCTAGAGATCTAAAAGAAGCAGCTAAACAATTCAATACTGAAAAGTATGTTCTACTTGAATGGGATGAACTTCCTAAGAATGAATTCAAAGATGAAATCAAGACTCGCATCTTGAATGGTGAAATAAATAAAAGATTGCAGTTGAAAAGAATAATTTCTCAACTTAAGATTGAGAAACCTAAAAAGAAAAAAGAAGATTCGGTTGAGAAACTCATGAAGGTCCTCAAGACCCAAATGAAGGATCCCAAACTTCAGGCTCGCGCCAAGGAAATGATGAAGGAATTAGTAGGTGAACGGATTCACTAAAAAAAAGCCCTCGAAAGAGGGCTTTTTTTATTCTGTTTTATTAAATATCTAAAGCTGATTATCAATATTCAAAATCATCGCCTTACACGCTCTCGCAGGAGTGTTCCACCAGCCAGATGTCGTCACTCTTTGAAAAGGAGCACCATTCAAAGAATAAGTGAGCTCATCAGTGGAGGATTGTCGAGTTGATGCAAAAGCCGAAATACATTCAGTTAAAAGTGTCGCACGGTCGAAAGCTTGAATTTGAAAAGGTGCTCTTTCCAGACTTCCCACAACTCTCATTGGTTGTGTGTAAGCAGTCATCACAGCTCGTCGTGCTTCTTGCTCAAGGATCGAACAAATTTGCGTATCGTTATACCAACCAGAAGTCTGAGTAGTTACAAACCGGTTATTATTCACAGAAAAGAATAGCTCATCAGAAGAACTGTACATCACTGTGCGAATATTACTTAAACAGTTGATGTATAAATCAGAGGCATCCCGAGCAACAAATGTGAAGGCATTGTCTTCAATAACTCCGCTTACTGTTACTCCATAAGTTGGATACGGGTTCGGAGTCGGAGTTGGAGTCGGGTAAGGATTCGGAGTCGGATAAGGATTTGGGGCCGGGTTATAGCCACCCGAGCGTCGGCAATCCAGGCTGCCATTAGGATAACGAGGATTATTTGAATAATCAAAACGAATGGATTTACGACATTCTTTCATCCCTTCCAGGCAAGTATTGGCATCACCAAAACCAGTAAAGGTTCTCACTACACGATTATAATTATCGACCATATCGACGTAGCACGTTTGAGCAAAGGTTTGCGCAGATAGACTGAGTAGTCCAAAGACTATGAGCTTTTTCATGGTTTCTCTCCAACAGGGGTATAAAGTTGACGCCTTATAGCACAGCTTCTGTTTGGCGTGGGGTTGAATGAAAAACTTACAAGTTTGGCACTGTCCTTGCTTTTATATAACCAAGAAGAGCTGCTTTAACCCAAAGAAAAACAATAATTACGGGTAGTTAAAGGTTCTTAAGGGATACGCAAAGATGTCGAACTTTTGGTCAAAACAGGTGAAATCTCTAGGTTTTAGACACCTAGGCTTAATGACAGGCCTGTTGTTAACAAGCGTCTGCTTTGGGCAAACTGCCCCTCAGACCAAAAAGCTTTTGCGCAACCCTGCGAGCTATATCCCCGACGATGATGTGATTGTAAAACCTGAGATCAATGAAGTTTCTCTTTATCAGCAATATGTCGCCAAAGATGAAAGCATAGACGTAGTAAAAGCACGCAACCAAATAAAAGTTTGGAATGATAACGAAACATTTGCTCAGCAGTATGGATTAAGAACGACTTTAGCGGGTTCCCCTTATTATGTTCCAACTCAGCAAGAAAAATGGCAGTACTTTAATAATAAATACCTTCGTTACCTGAGACAACAAGGTGAGCGTCCTCTGCAAGATGTTCCCAAAAACTGGTACCAGGATTATAGAGCGTCCAATGAAGTGGATACGATTGATGAAATAGAGGCACGGTTTCAGAAAACCAATAAAACTACTTCTGGAGGAAAAGCCCTTCCCTCATCCCTTCAGGTGAAAGAAGTGAGTTTATGGAAAAAAACCACCTTTATGTTCCAGCCACGAGTCGATCAAGGTTTAGTCGTGGTGGGATTCAAAACACCATTTGCTGTTGCCCGCGCTTGGGTAGGTATTAACGGCAAGACTGAAGTGAACGTTCAGCAGACTTATGATTCTATCGGTCTTCGGGGAATGTTTAACTACACGGCCAATACCGGCCAATATTTTAGCTCAGTGGATCAGCGTATCATTCAAAATTTGACTGCTCGCTATACCGCTAGTCGCGATCCTCTAACTAAGG
>CANFNN010000158.1 GCA_947448095.1 Bacteriovoracaceae bacterium
TGGAGTTAAGATTTTATTAATAAGTGATCTAAATCAGGTGGAATGAGAGGCATGACATGTGGAAAAATGGTGGGCGTTGAGGGGATCGAACCCCCGACATCTACCTTGTAAGGGTAGCGCTCTCCCAGCTGAGCTAAACGCCCACATGTCAGATTAGAGCGTCTATATTAGGTATCTAAAGTAAAGGTGTCAAACAAAAAAAGGCCCTGCCTTGAGACAGGGCCTCGAAATTTATAGAGGTTATTGGGCCGAAATTTGAACCGGAACGGATTTTACTTCGTTCCCTGCGTTTTTGATCGAGATCTTGAAGTTGATAGTCTTGCCTCTGGCGGCTTTATCTAGTTTATATTCAAACACCATTTTCTTAGAGATACCTCGCGCCAATCGCTCAGTATTTGCCTTGGTATTCGTAAAACGCGCGTAAGTTGAGCCTACTTCTTCGATTGAAATCTCATAACCCTGGTCCACTCCTTCAAACTTGGGAGTCACAGTCAGTCCAATATCATGTTTTTTCACAAAACCGAGGGTCGAAACTTTTGGAGTCGAATCAAACTCAACAACATTTTCAACCGATGGATTCACCGCTACGACAGCTTCCACACGAAAATTCTCAACACGACTCGCGCGGTAATCGTTTCCAGCGTGAACGAGTTCACCTGCGATCACCACTTTCGATCCCGGAATAGCGTTATCATTTACTTTTAATTTCATGACACTTAAGTCACTGATGGATTTTGGCGCGACCTCAGGAACGGCGTTGTCTCGATTGGCAATCACGAGATTTGGGCTGGAAGAAGTAATTCGAAGGACTGAAGTATTCGCTACTTTCGCGCCAATATTTTTCAGTAACATTTTCAACTCAACTTCAGCTCCTGGAGAAATCCCGTAGCTAGCTTCCCCTTTAAGTTTTGGTTCTGCTTTTAGAGTTAAGGCCGACGATGCATTTAAGTATGCTCCCACCATGGCAGTGGCCTCACTATCAACTCGGGCTTCTTCGATACTAATATTTGCAGAGTAAGAAGCATTTTCAGAGCGAGCAAATGACTGGCTATAAATTTCTTTTTTACCAGCTGCTACGCCCACTGCATTTCCAACGGAAGTCGCTTCCTTGAGGTTGCCTGGGTAGAGTCTCGCCAGTTCTGCATCAAACGTTTTAATAATCTGATCCGCAAATGTTTTTCCGTATTCTTTAACAAAAGAATCCTGGTGCGCACTAGCGTAGAGACCTTGGTAGCGAGCTCCGTATGAAGTCTTACATGCGTCGATGAAGTCTTTCACATTTTTATAAACACCTGAACAGTTTGGATTACTGGCATTTTCCCCAGCTCCTGGAGTGATATAAACTCCGGCCGCATCGGCCAGACGGGCACGAACAGAAACAGCTTGATTAGACTCAATCAGTGCCTGCTCAATCAAAGCATCAAGAGATGATAAGATTCTGGAAGAAGCATCAATCTCCTCTTGAGTCAGCTCTGGAATATCATTTCTTAAAATCATTTTAGCTGAAGCGATTGTATTTACCTCATCAGTCATTTTAAAAGCGTGATTCATTTTGATGGAAACTTCATCTTCCACTAAGCGGCGATCTAGCTCACTTAGATAGAATTCTGGTTTGAGGACTAAATTCGCCTGATCTTTCGCTCGTTTTGCACCTGCCACTCCTCCGTCAATGTTTCCTTGAGAAGCATCGGCCGAAGAACTTAGTCCAATATCAAAGCCCGCTTCAAACCCAATGATTTCTCCCCGAATGTAGCCTCTTCTTATTGCCACCCATTTCGCCTCAGAGGCCGCATTCTCATTAGCTAGCTTTGTGGCCTTTACACGAGCATCAACTGCTCCCGCCTTAGTACCATCAGTTGTACCAATGGCTGCGCGATCAGATCCTAGGCCTTGAGCTTCAGCTAAATATCTTTGATAAAGACTCATACGGTTTTGGTATTGAGTGTTGGCCTCATCGGCTTTTCTCTGAGCTTCGTTCATGGCATTTTCAGAAGCACTCACTTTGGGAGTAATCACATTCAAATCACTACGAAGTCGCGGCAGCTGCTGGGAGATGGTTGTAATATCTTGATTATTGACACTGATTTCTTGAGTCGAATCAGCGATCAACTTCTCAGCATTTGCTCTTTGCATTTTCAGGTCATCGTATTTACGAATTGAATCCTGATTATAGCGAGTCAATGTCTCACGATTTTGAGTTTCTTGTTGAAGTTTGTTCTGAAGAACCCCTATCAATTGATTCGACTGAGCAAGATCTGCATTCACACGGTTAAGCTCATTCTGAGCAGCAGCACTGTCCGCCTCAACAACCATTCGGTCCTGTTGAATGCGCGCCAGAAGTTTTTCTTCCCGAATCATTTGAAGCTTGGCCGCCTGAATTTGCTCATCGTACTTTTGAATACGATTCTCTAAGCGGCGCATATCGAGAGGAAAGTCAGCGATAGCCTTCTCCATCTCAGTGATCACTTTTGATAACTGGGCCGCTTCACTATCCAGTTGAGAAATGGCACTGGTGAGTGCTGCTATCTGAGTCGTGAGGGTCGATTCTTGAGCTTTGAGTTGGGTGATATTTCCTGCGATCCGGTCACGATTATCCTGAAGCGTTTTGATGGAGGCTTCAAGGTCATTAATTTCTTTCACTAGGCCTGAATTGGTAGCAAGCCTTTCATCAATTATTTTTTGATTTTCACTAATTTTATTTTTCGCAGATTCATTTTCAGCGATTAAACTGGCAATAGAAGTTTCGGCTGCTGCTACTTGGGCTTTGAGATTCGTTAGTTCCTGATTTTTTGGCGCAATAGACAACACCATGTTGTCATATTGTTTTTCAAGGCGAGCAATTTCTAGACGCTTAGGAGCAATCCGTTTTTCCATCGCCTCAGCTTCTAATTTCAAACGGGCCAGCTCAGTAGGATTTGCTCCTGATCTTTCGAGTTCTCGAATTTTTAGCTTCACTTCATTCAGTTGACCCATATCGGGCTTAATCGCCTCTTTGGCCGCAACGATTTGAGCACTTAAATTCGCGACTTGGGAATTCGTTGAAGAAAGCTCTGCTTCTAGGGCATCACGCTTGGCCGTCAATACTGAGAGACCAGTGGCAGAAATTTTGACTTTATTGGCTTCGATTTTAGCATTTAAATCTGAATTTTCTTTTTGCAGTTTCGCTACCTCTGGCATTTGAGTCGCGAGTTGAGATTTTAGGCCTGAGAGCTTGGCCTTAGCTGGGGCCATCTCTGAATCGGCTTGAGCTAGAGCCGCTGACTCAGAAGCAATTTGAGATTTAATGGCAGGAAGTTTTCCCTGAGCTTCGGCCAGCTGAGTTTTTTTCAAACTAGAGGCTTGAGTATTGGCGAGAACTTTTGCCTTATTCGCCGGAAGATCGCGTTTAAAAGCTTCAATATTTTTGGCAAGATTCTCGCGCTCAAGCATGTCTTCGCTGCGTTTTTGAACGTCGTTGTTAAGACCGCGAGTAAGATTATTCAGAACTTGTCTTGATTGTTGTTCCTCCGCAATTTCTTGCTGAAGTCTGGCATTAATACGGGCCACATCTTGAGCAACTTGAGCACGCCGGGCCTGGATATTTTGTGAGCGGCCAGACTCCTCTGACAAATCTTTTTGAAGCTGGGCAATCATCGCATCAATACGGCGAAGATCTTCGATGATTTTACTAAGAATTCCGTCTAGGCCTGTCATTTCCGTTTGGATTCGGACTAGATCCTGTCTCTTTGTTTCAATCAACCGCTGAAGCTCACTATTGCGGGCCGGAAGTCCTTGTTGGTCTTTCACCATGTCGGCGATATTTTTTTCAATTTCGGCTTTTTGCGCAGAGAGATTATTAAACTCAGTGGTTTTGGCAGAAAGGATTTGATCCAGATTCTGATAAATTCTTAAATATTGAGGGTGGTTGATTTCATCCGGTAGGGACTGAGCAAATGCATGGCCAGAAATAATAAGCGTAGCAAGAAGAGCGGTCTTCACCGTGAATGAAGTATGTTTCATGAAATCCTCCGAGAATTTTTTTAATCTCGGGAATTCTAGCCTGAATAAAAATTTGATGCGGAGCCGGTGTAAATTTTACAGGTGGCAGATCATTGAATTTTAAGCAAAAAAAAACCCGGCCTAAGCCGGGTTCTTATGTTCTAACTAGTTAGCAACTTCTAAATTTGCATCACCATCAAGCACCTTAAGCGCACGAGTCTTCATAAACTCCTCTGGCTTAGAGAGGTTGAGAGCGATTTTAAGCACTTCCTCAGCATCACTGACTGGACGAATTTCAATTCCATTCTTGATTTCGTCAGGGATCTTCGCAATGTCTTTGCGGTTCTTCTCAGGGATAATCACAGTTGTGATACCGGCCTGTTTAGCAGCAAGGATCTTCTCCTTAAGACCACCAATCGGAAGAACACGTCCACGAAGCGAAATCTCACCTGTCATGGCCACATCCTGACGAACAGGAATGCCGGCGATGGCAGAAGTCAGAGCTGTTGCCATAGTGATCCCTGCAGAAGGACCATCTTTTGGTGTCGCACCATCTGGTACGTGGATATGAATATCATTTTTAGTGTACCACTCATGATCAACCCCAAGGCGACCAGAGATCGAGCGAACATATGAGAGAGCTGCCGAAGCTGATTCTCTCATGACCTCTTTAAGATTTCCTGTCACTTGGATTTTTCCGTTACCTGGAACAGTCACTACTTCAATATTAAGTAACTCTCCACCAACAGACGTCCAAGCTAAACCGTTCACGAGACCAACCTGAGGATGCTCTTCGATTCCAGTACGGTCATATTTAATCGGGCCAAGATATTTTTCAATATTCTTTTCACTAATCGCAAACTTACGACCTTCTTTGATATCTTCAGTCACGACTTCAGTTGCAATTTTACGAGTGATTGTATTCATTAAGCGCTCAAGCTCACGAACACCAGCTTCTCTCGTATATCCACGAACAACAGTTGTGAAGATTTTATCAGTCATCGTTACTGGGTAGTTTTTCAATCCGTGAGATTCAACCGATTTAGGAAGAAGGTATCTCTTCGCAATCTGCATTTTCTCATCAGGCGTGTAACCAGCGATGTGAATGATTTCCATACGGTCACGAAGTGGACCTGGAATTGCTCCCAAATCATTCGCAGTCATAATGAACATCACTTTTGATAGATCATATTCACACTCGATGTAGTGATCTCCAAAATTCTTATTCTGACCTGGGTCTAGAACCTCAAGCATTGCTGCTCCTGGGTCTCCACGGAAATCAGAACTCATTTTATCGATCTCATCCAAAAGGATGACAGGGTTAGATGTTCCAGCTTTTTTAATCGCATGGATAATTTTACCAGGCATCGCACCGACATAAGTACGGCGGTGACCACGTATCTCAGCTTCGTCCCGTACTCCACCTAAAGAGATACGAACAAACTTACGACCCAATGATTCTGCAAGTGACTTAGCAATCGATGTTTTACCAACACCAGGAGGACCAGCTAAACACAAGAGTGTTCCACGAGTGTCATCCTTAACAAGAGAACGAACAGCAAGGTATTCGATGATGCGTTCTTTAACATCACTTAGACCGTAATGATCATTATCAAGAATCTCACGAGCTTTCGCTACAGAGTTATCATCAGTAGTGTATTCATCCCAAGGAAGTGAAATCATCCAGTCGAGGTAATTTCTTACCACTGCAGCTTCTGCAGACATTGGCGACATAGATTTAAGCTTACGAAGTTCCTTATTAGCTTTTTCACGAGCTTCTTCAGGCATTTTCTTAGCTTTAAGTTTCTCTTCCATCTCTGCAACATCAGACTTCTCGTCTTTGTTACCAAGCTCTTTCTGAATCGCATTCATCTGCTCATTCAGGTAGTACTCTTTTTGAGATTTTTCCATTTGTGTTTTCACACGAGAACGGATTCTTTTCTCAACGTTAATGATTTCGATTTCACCTTGCATTTTCTCAAGAAGAAGTTGCAAACGTGCATCGACATTCACGGCGTTTAGAATATCTTGTTTTTCTGGAATCTTCATCGTTAAGTGAGCGACAATAATATCGGCCAAACGACTTGGATCTGTGATTGAAGAAATACTCATCAACAACTCAGGCGGAATACGCTTATTAAGCTTTACGTATTGCTCGAAGATGTTCTTCACTGAGCGCATCGAAGCTTCCACTTCAATATCGCTATCAGTAATGTCTGCACACTTCTCTACGTCTGAGTAATAACCATCATTTTCGCAACGAAAGTTTTTAATCTTCGCGCGATATTTCCCCTCGATAAGCACCTTAACAGTGTTATCCGGGAGCCTAAGCATCTGGATGATACTTACAACAGTTCCAATATCGTAAACGTCTTCACGTTCAGGATTAAGAACTGATGCATCTTTCTGAGTTACCAGGAAGAGCTCATTACCGTTTTTAGCGGCTTTCTCCAAAGCTGAGATTGATTTTTCACGCCCTACGAAGAGAGGAACCACCATGTGTGGAAAGATGATGACATCTCTTAGGGGAAGCAAAGGAAAGTTATTAACAGCTTCAGATTTCTTGTCGGACATAGCACCTCCTGCGCTCTTATCAAACTCGGGAACAAATAACCTCGATCAATGAGGTTATGTAAAAATAGTATCCCACGAAATTTAGTTTCGAATACACAAAAAAAAGGCCTAGGAGTTTTTTTCCTAAGCCTACTGAGTTAAATGATTTCTTTTAGTTGAAAGTTATTTAGTGTAAGAAATTGCCAGTGTCATTACGACGCGTTTTCAATTTTCTTGGCCGCTTTGGCCCCAACTTTTGAATCAGGGCGTTTTTTACGGTCCCCTTCTTCAAGAATTGGTTTCCCAGTTCCAATTATCGCCTCTTTAGTAACGATACATTTAGCAATCTTCTCTAGACCTGGAAGGTCATACATCACATCCAACATCACCTGCTCAAGAATTGCGCGCAGACCACGTGCTCCAGTCTTCTTACTTAAAGCGGTTTTTGCCACTTCCAGGATAGCGTCATCAGTGAATTCCAGATCAATTCCGTCAAAGTCAAAAAGTTTTTGATATTGCTTAACAATAGCATTTTTTGGCTCAGTCAGAATCGAGACCAATGCTTTTTCATCAAGTTCTTCGAGCATTGCTGTCACTGGAAGTCGCCCAA
>CANFNN010000159.1 GCA_947448095.1 Bacteriovoracaceae bacterium
AAAGAGCGATCCTTTGATCGATGTTTGCAGAGACTCGTTCTTTTACTTGAGCAATATTTTCATTCTTTTTTGCTTCCTCAGCATGAGCAAAAGACATAAGTAGTGTCGCAATCATAAGAATTTTCATAATCTGGTCTCCAGGAGTGTTTATTGATCTTGAGAGAGTTTAGTTTACGCCTGTTGGTAGTCAATGGGGTCAGTAATTCCAGCCTCTTTAAAGCCTCTTATACGCAAAGCACATGAGTCACACTGCCCACAAGCCTTGGCAGAGCTTTTATAACAAGACCAACTTAAATTGAATGGCACATTTAACTCTTTGCCCTTGAGTACAATTTCTTTTTTCTTCATGTTGATGACAGGAGTCAGAATTTCGATGTTGCCCGCCTTAGTCCCTTCTTTAATGACTTTGTTAAAGGCTTCATAATAACTTGGTCGACAGTCGGGATAGCCCGGAGAATCTTCGTGGTTGGCACCAATATAGAGCTTCGTTGCTCCCACGACTTCTGCCCATGAAACGGCCAGCGAAAGTATTATGGAATTACGAAAGGGTACGTAGGAGTCTGGAATAACAGTCGAATCACCTTTATAGTTTTTTACAGCTATATTTTCATCGGTCAATGAGCTTCCGCCTATTTGCTGAAGGAAGGTCATATCAATAATTTTTCTCTTCTCGAGAGGAATTTTATAATGATTACAAATCTCGTCGAACGAAATGTGCTCACGGGCCGATGTCTTTTGGCCATAATTTAAATGAAGAGCATATACATTTTGATGGTCGCGAGTTGCTAGCCCCGCACATACCAAAGAGTCCATTCCTCCGCTCAAAAGAACAATAACTTTTTCCATTTAAATTTTCTCACATAGTTCTAAAATCTTGTCTTCGATGTTTTTAATTTTTTTCAAAGCGTTGAATTTTTTCGTTTGAAGATCACCTTCAGTTTCTCTGACCATGACATAAAACTTAATTTTTGGCTCAGTTCCTGACGGTCTGAGAAAGAGTTTATTGCCACTTGAAAAAGTAAAACTTAAAACATTACTTTTGGGAAGATTCAGTCCTTTCTCGTAGTCTTCAGTCGATGAGATGATTTCTCCAGCGAAGTGAGTTTCAGGATATTTTCTGAAAAAATCCATAATTCTGACTATCTTCTGACCACCTGCTATCCCTTCATAATCTAAGCTTAAAAGGGATTCATAGTAGAAGCCGTATTTGGTATAAATTTCATCCAATGCTTCTATTAAGTTTTTCCCTTGAAGCTTAAAGTACAAAGCCACTTCTGACATGAGTGCGACGGAGCTGACTCCATCCTTATCTCTGCTTTCGGCGTGAGGCATGTAGCCGAAAGATTCTTCAGAGGCGAAAACAAAATTATATTTGGATTTTTGTTCTTCTAACTCACGAATGAGTGCTGCCATCCATTTAAAGCCAGTTAAGGTATCCATAACCGTGCCGCCGAAAGATTCGACGATCGCATTCTGAAGGGGAGAGGTCACAATGGATTTCACTACCAAGGCGTTTTCTGGAAGTGTCTTTAATTCGACTTTCTTCTTAAAGACGTAATAAAGCATTAACGCTGCAATCTGGTTGCCGTTGATGATTTCGGCTTTACCATGGTTGTTCACCACAACTCCCAAACGGTCACAATCCGGATCTGTTCCATAAACGATGTCTGCATTATTTTTTAGCATATAATCCGTAGCGAGTTTAAGCGCATAAGGATCTTCAGGATTGGGCGACTTTACCGTGGGGAAATTTCCGTTAGGCATTGCTTGTTCCGGAATACTGTAGTTTTTTGTAAAACCTAATTTTTCTAAGATGTAGGTACAAGGAACCTGACCAGTTCCGTGAAGGGCAGTGTAGACAATGGAAAGGGTCGAGCCATTTTTCTGGCATAAATCTTTGTCTTGAATCACTTTATTTTCTACCACTTGATAGAAAGCTTGATCTACTAATTCATCTGTCCAAACGGCCAGACCTTTAGTGAGGGCTTCTTCAAAAGGCATGTACTTAATGCTTTGCCAGTCGGTTAGCTCATTGTAGGCATTGATGATCTCTTTATCGACAGGCGGAACTACTTGCGCTCCATCATTCCAGTATGCCTTGAGGCCGTTGTAGATAGGTGGATTATGACTAGCAGTAATCATAATTCCTGCTTGAGCTTTAAAATAGCGCACACCAAAAGAAAGCATGGGAACTGGAGTCAGAACACGAAAGACATGTGCTTTAATACCATTCGCGGCAAATACGCCAGCTGCTTCGAGTGCAAATTCTTTGGAAAAATTTCGAGAGTCATATGCAATCACGGCCGAGCCGCCACCAAAATTTTTAATGATCATTTGGCTTAAGGCCTGAGTCGCCCGACGTACGTTGTATCGATTCATTCTGTTTTGGCCCATGCCAATAGGAGCCCTGAGACCACCGGTGCCAAATTCCAGATCGCGATAAAATCGCTCATTCAGTTCGACTTCATTGGCGGGTATATTTTCTAAAAGCTTGAGGATTTCGGCCCGATCGCTGTCCGAAAAATAGCTGTTTGATCCCCAGAGTTTTGCCTTCTCGATAAACTTTTGGTCCATTTTTTATCCTCTTCATAAATATTGAACACAAACTACATGGCCTGCCATAGAAATGTCAAAAATAACGCAAGGCAAACACTTGATTCTTTCATCCTAGATCAATAAGATAAGGCCTATGGCTAACGCACAAAACAAACACGCAAAAAATGTTCCTGGTCCTTATTACTGTACTGACCCTGATGATGACGGGGGAGAAGGCTGTATCGCTTGTAACGTCTGTTACTCGGGTGCTCCGGCCTTTTTCGCTGAAGACGATAACGGGAACGCTTACGTAAAAAAACAACCCACAACACCTGACGAAATTGCTCTTTGTATCGAACAGATGGATGCCTGCCCGGTAAATTCCATAGGTAAGAACGGCTAGTTTTTTTTGCTCACACCTATTTAAATTTCCCCTTAAACTATTGCTATCTATAGTTATTCTTAAAAGGGGAATGGATGAATCCTAGTATTATCGAGCTATCAGCGACGATTATTTTCACGCTGGCAGTTCTGCACACGTTTGTCGTATCAAAATTTGCAGCAATGGCCCACCATTACCCTGAAGGGTCGATGGGTGAGAACTTCTTTCATTTTATGGCCGAAGTAGAAGCCGTGTTTGGAATGTGGGCAGTTGTTTTTATTGCCATTGTAATTGGTGTCGAAGGCTTTCATGCTCCCGTTGTTTATCTTGAATCTTTGAATTTCACTGAGCCAGGGTTTGTTTTTGTGATCATGGCCATGGCGGGAACTAGACCAGTCATTAAACTTGCCGAAAAAATCATTGTACTCATTTCCAAAATCGTTCCTCTTCCGAAAAAGATGTCATTCTTTTTAACAACTTTGGTTGTGGGACCACTTCTTGGTTCATTCATCACTGAGCCAGCTGCTATGACTGTGACTGCTATTATTCTTCTGAAGAATTTTTATTCCAAAGATGGAGAAATGAGTGAAAAACTTAAATATGCAACGATTGGTCTCTTGTTTGTAAACGTTTCCATTGGTGGAACTCTTTCTCACTTTGCTGCACCTCCAGTGTTAATGGTTGCTAGTAAATGGGGATGGGGCTTTGGCCACATGTTTACCAACTTCGGTTATAAAGCGGCAGTCGCTTGTATTGTTAGCGCATTAACAATCACTCTGCTTTTCAAAAAAGAGTTAGCTGGAGATTTTCAACTAAGGGCCGATAATACGGACAAAATGCTCCCTCCTTGGTGGGTAACATTGATTCACGTTATTTTTTTAGGCCTAGTGGTTTTAACTGCTCACCACATGGTTGTCTTCATCGGTTTATTCCTTTTCTTTATTGGTTTCACAACCGTGACGAATGAATATCAGGACGAAGTCCAAGTAAAGTCTTCACTCATGGTGGGATTTTTCCTCGCTGGATTAATTGTTCTTGGAACTCCTCAGAAATGGTGGCTTCAGCCGTTGATTGCGAGTCTTTCTGATCAAGTGCTTTATTTTGGTTCTACAGCTTTAACTGGTATTACAGATAATGCTGCTCTTACTTACTTGGGTTCTTTAGTTGAACTGACAGATTCTGCGAAGTACTGGCTGGTTGCTGGTGCAGTTACAGGTGGTGGTTTAACAGTGATTGCCAATGCTCCCAATCCTGCAGGGTTTGGTATTTTGAAAGATTCATTTGGTCCTAATGGAATTACTCCACTTGGACTATTGAAGGGTGCACTCTATCCGACTTTCATTGCGATTTTGTGTTTTGAACTTTTACCTAGCCTTGGTTAAGATAGAGGCCACCTTCGGGTGGCCTTTTTTTTTGGGGAAATAATGTCGGAGAATGCATTTAAAAACTTAATTAATCCAAGTGTTGTCAAAAAAACAAGTCAGATCTTTCACGAGACTTATCCCTCATTTAATAGAAAGAGATTTGAAAAAATATCTCAGCATTTATCTGAGTTAGAACTCAAGCAAAGAGTTTTGCTTGTGACAAAAGCCTTACGCGAGGAGCTGCCTCAGGACTTTCTTTCAGATAAAAAAATTCTTGAAGACGTTTTGGCGACAAAAAAACTTTCGGGTTTTGAGTTATGGCCCATCTCTGAATATATTTCTCAATATGGAACCGAGGATTTTGATGCATCAATGGATCTGATGTATCAATTAACTCAGCACTTTACTTCTGAATTTGCTATCAGGCCTTTTCTTAAAATCAATCCGCAGAAAATCTTGCAAAAATTAAAATCATGGGTGAACGATGAGAGTGTTCACGTGCGCCGCTGGATCTCAGAGGGAACGAGACCTCTGCTTCCTTGGGGAGGGCATATTCAGTCTTTTATCACTCAACCGGCCACTCTTCATTTGTTAGAAAAATTAAAATACGACGATGAACTTTACGTCAGGAAAAGTGTCGCCAATCATCTAAATGATATTTCAAAGCACCACCCAGAGCTTGTGATTAAGCTATTGGGCAATTGGATTAAAGAGTCACCTCAAATTCATTTGAATAAGATTCAATGGATAAAAAAGCACGCTCTCAGAACTTTAATTAAGAAGGGAAATAAAAATGCCCTGGCCCTAATGGGGGTTAATCAAGATTCTCAATTTAAAGTAGGAGCTCTCAAGTTAAATCAGAAGAACTTTGAGCTTGGAGACACTTTAGAGTTTGAATTTTGGGTGGAGTCAGGATCAAAGAAGTCAGAGCACTTGATTGTGGATTATCTGCTAGGGTTTGTGAAATCTAATGGAGAGGTTGGTTTTAAAGTCTTTAAGCTCAAAAATTGTAAAATCGATTCAGGCGGAAAGATTCATTTTGAGAAAGCCCACCAACTTAAGAAAATTACAACAATGAAATTCTACTCTGGGCGCCATCAACTAAGTATTCAAGTCAATGGAAAGATACTCAAATCAACTTCATGGACTTTTAATCCATGAAGTTTAGTTTTTATTAGAAATGAATTTCTTTTACAGGATGCATCCATCCTTCAGGTCCATCGGTTTTTCCTGCTTGAATCGCAATAAGCTTATCTCGTAGGAGCATCGAAATTTTTCCACTTCCATCTTTTACATGATGAGTGCGGCCATCTTTATCGAGAAATGAGCTAATAGGACAAATGATCGATGCCGTTCCACACACAAAAGCTTCAGTGCATTCGCCATTTTCAATTTTCTTGAGTAAGTCATCCACAGCAATTTTATCTTCAACGACTTTGATTTTTTCGTGTTTAGCGAGTTCCAGTACTGATTTTCGGGTTATACCGTCAAGGATGGTGTCACTCAATGCCGGAGTATGAATTTCTCCATTGATAACACACATAAAATTCATGCCCGACATTTCTTCAATATATTTGTGAGATGAATCAAGCCACATAGTTTGATCACATCCTGCTTGAAGTGATCTAGTGTAGGATTGAAGACTAGCAGCATAGTTACCACCAGTTTTAGCAAAACCAATTCCACCTTGAGAGGCACGGATATCGTCTCGCTCAATCCACACTTTAACTGAATCACCAGCAAAATAATTTCCTGAAGGTGATGCTATAATAACGAACAGAAATTGCTTCGATGGTTTAATTCCAAGTCCAACTTCTGTGGCTATCATGAAAGGGCGCAAATAGAGGGACTCCCCTAAACGTCTAGGAACTAAGTTTTTACAGTAGGCACTGATCACGTCACAGGCATTGAGAAATTGTTCTTCAGGAATTTCTGGCATCGACATACGTCTGGCCGATTGATTAAAACGGCGGGCGTTTTGCTCAGGCCGGAACATTTTGATCTGATCGTTGGGTTGACGAAAGGTCTTCATCCCTTCAAAAATTTCTTGGCCATAGTGGAGTACTTTTGTACAAGGATCAAGCAAAAGTGGGCCATACGGGAGTAGGTCAAAGCGTTGCCATTGGCCATCATCATAGATTGCCTGGATCATCACAGGAGCAACATACTTACCAAAACCTAGGTTGTTGTCCGTAATAGTGAATTTTTTGACGCGCTCAACTGCTTCTGGGTGGATTTCCACTTTCTTCATAATGTCCCCTCAAGAGATGCCGATAGGATTTCATAGATTTATAACATGGATATACTCAGATGAAAAACCTTAGAAATGTAACTCTTTCGTCAGGTATTGCACTTTTAATTACCGGACTTTGCATGCTGATGCTGAGTCTGGTTTCTAAAGAAAATTCGCCTGGCCTCTACCGCTTTTTGCTCCTGTTGGGCGGAGACGTCATAAACGGCGGTTATGTGCAGAGTATTACGTATTTGGCCTTCTTTTGGGCCTGGTTTGAGGTGCAAGAAAAATTGAAAGTTATAGCTCGGGAACGTAAGGCCTTTAAAATGAACTTCATCCCTACTAACGATAAACATGTGTTTATGCCCCAAGATATTAACAATCTTAAATTCAAACTCATCGAATTTGAAAAGAAAGAAAAATACATTCTGAGTGATCTTTTAAAAAAGGCCTGTACCAAGTTTAGGACATCCGGTTCACTTTCTGAATTGATCGATATTGTGAGTATTCAGATTGAAGTTTCTCAAGAAAAGTCTGA
>CANFNN010000160.1 GCA_947448095.1 Bacteriovoracaceae bacterium
CTGAGTAATTGAAACATGATTTAGACTTGAAAGGGCGCAAGTGGCTGCCAGATCTGAGTCAGCATCAGAATAAGACAATGTGATAAGACTTTGAGTGTCTTCATTAAAGGCAGCAGGACTAATTGCTGCTGCCACTGGAGCATCGTCAATAGAAGAAACAACTAAAGTCGAGGTGGCCAAATTTGAAACCTGTGAATTCGCTGTAACGGAATATTGAAAACTGGCCGCTCCATTATAGTTGGAAGCTCCTGTGACTCCCACAGTACAAGTTCCCACCGCACAAGCACACGCCTGGGTTATTGAAACATGACTTAGACTTGAAAGCGCACAAGTGGCTGCCAGATCTGAGTCAGCATCGGAATAAGACAACGTGATTAGACTTTGAGTGTCTTCATTAAAGGCAGCAGGACTAATTGCTGCTGCCACCGGAGCATCATCAACCGGTGAAATGATTAAAGTCGCTGTCGCTAAATTTGAAACCTGTGAATTCGCTGTGACGGTATATTGAAAACTGGCCGCTCCATTATAGTTGGAAGTTCCTGTGATACCCACCGTACAAGTTCCCGCAGCACAAGCACACGCCTGACTTATTGAAACATGACTTAGGCTTGAGAGCGAGCAACTGGCGGCCACATCTGATTCTAAGTCAGTATAGGACAAAGTAATTAAACTCTGAGTGTCTTCATTAAAAGCTGCCGGACTAAGCGCTGCAGTTACAGGAGCATCATCAGCAGCATTTATCGTTAAATCAAATGAGTCATTACTTGAAAGTATTCCATCAGAAACAGTCAAAGTAATCGTCGCAACTCCAAAGGCATTGGCCACTGGATTTATTTGGGCAAAACAATTGGGAGCCGTTCCCGTTATGACAATCGATGCGTTCGTCACAACAGCTTGATCAGAAGAAACGGCGCTCACAGAACCCGAACAACCAATAGTTGTTTCAGCATCTGAGACACTAAAAGAAATACCAGAAATCAAAGTATCTTCATTGGTCGCTTGATTCGAAATATTTGAAATAGTGGGATTCGTGTTGGCAGAACTAATGGTCAAAGTAAAAGAGCGGCTGGATTGGAGTTCAGAATCCGTGGCACT
This sequence comes from Bacteriovoracaceae bacterium, assembly GCA_947448095.1. GTDB lineage: Bacteria > Bdellovibrionota > Bacteriovoracia > Bacteriovoracales > Bacteriovoracaceae > Peredibacter. The sequence goes on from CANFNN010000160.1 coordinate 1,096, forward strand.
CAATAGAATCGTTACTACCCCCAATGCATTCGCTACGGGAGAAATATTCAGAACACAATTAGGTGCTGTTCCAGATATCAAAATATCTGAATTTTGAACAATGCTTTGGTTACTTGATGTCGCAGAAACAGAGCCCGAACAAGTCACAACTGAATCCGCATCTGAGAGTGAAAATGCCAAACCACTCAATAAAGAATTTGATAATATTGATTGAGCTGAGATCGCTGCAATTTGTGGCGCAACAGGTGGAACCACATCGATTTGTGAATTACAACCAGCTAAAATAAAGAGAAGCAACAGGATTACCCGCATAGGAATATAATCGGCTTCTTGAATGATTATATTTAGATACGGTGATGAATCTTAAGATGAGAAAAAGGCGACTCTTTTAATCGGTCTTAACCATGTCTTGATCGGTTCTTAACACACAAAAAGAAGAAAATATTTTAACTTAGTGTTGCTGGACAAGTTATTGGAAGTTGAATCCTGGTAGCTTGTCACAGCACTATAGAAATCCCAATAAATTAATATGTATTTAAGTCGATGACCCAAGATAGGCCTAAGCGCTGCTCTGATTGGTGAGTCACATTAGTTGATTGATCAAGTTGCTTAAAATCTAGTCCCACTACAGTTTTTCTCTTTTTAAGTTGGGAACTATAGTGAATTCCCAGACCAAATTCAAAAGCCGAATCACTCTTTAACGACACTCCTCTGCCTGGTGCCAAGTACCGGGCACTGCCTGTGAGATGGGTCTTCATGAAATGATTTTCTTGAATCAGATGGGAATAGACCGATTTGAGGTAAGAAGTTAGCACCTTATTCAGATTAATTTGCTGATAAGTACTCTTATCAATCATTGTTCTTTCTTCAACTCCGGCCCCAAACCGAAAGTTATGTGAGTTAGTGAGTTCTCTTTGCACACTATAATCAAGGGCAGAGCGATAGATTGATTCAGAATTGATGGTCACATTTTTTGAACCATAATAATCTTCAGTATGAAAATCATAAGTTAACACATGACTGGTCTTATCTGAAAAAGGATACACATAGCCTACATTTAGACCTAAAAGAGGTTTGGAACCAAGATGAACCCCATTAATTCTACTCACTCCAGGCAGGGAAGAATCGCTGATAGTACTCGATGCTAGGGTTTTATAAAAAGTATAAGCACCAAAAAAATACTTATCGGATTCGTGAGCTAAGATTTCTGGGGAGGGAGTTAATTCCGCTTGGGCCTGAACTTGGGTTTGGGTTTGAATTTCAGGTTCAGCTTTACCAACCTGAATCGGTTGCGTTTCAGGCCAAGGCAATGGGCATAAAAAAGGGTCTGGAATCATCAGCGTGGTATTTTTCAGGACGAAATTTGTATTCTTTATTTTCTCAGGATTCAGCTCTTTGATTTTTTGAACGAATCCGGTTTTGCCGTAAACCTTCCGACAAAACTTATAAGCGATTTCACTCACACAGTCTTGATTCTTAACAACATAGATCTCATGGGACCAAACACTAGGATGAAATGACAGGAGAATTGTAAATAATAATAATTTTATCACCTTCAAATTATATTCTATCTTTTGGTTATGGGAAAAAATTTATAAGGCCTCAAACTCGATCATCCACGAAACACCAATTCTTTTTTCAGACTGTGTGGTGACACTTGTGGATTGCTGCGCTTGATTATAATCCAGGCCAAAAAGTGAGTTCTTCATTCTCCCTAGTAGAGAAAAATTGATACCTACGCCGTATTCAAAAGCCGCATGAGTCTTGAGACTTCCGGAGCGGGCCTCTGATAAGTAGCGGGCCTTGGCCAAAACATGAGTTTTGAGATTTTGATTTTCTAGAATTAAAAATCCGTAAGAAGATTTTAAATACGGAGTTAAGACTTTATTCAGATTGATTTGCGTATCAGTACTTTGATCAAAAATAGTTCGCTCTTCAACTCCCGCCCCAATTTGAAGCCAATTTGAATTGGCAAAAGTTGTATTGAAGCCATAATCAAATCGAGAACGGACTAAAGACTGCGAATGAATTTTGAGATTTTGAGAGCCGTAGTAGTCTTCAGTGTGAAAATCATAAGTAAAAACCTGATCAAATTTTTGAGACATGGAATAACGATAGCCAGCTTGAAATCCTAGCGCCGGCCTCGATGTTATGTAGGCGTCTATATTTCGATTAATTAAGGGAGCCTTTAAGGAATTTGAAGCAAGAATTTTATAAAAGGTATAGAGACTGACAAAATAGTGGTCGGGCACTTTAATTTCAGAACTCACTGGAGCCACTGGAGTCATGAGTATTTCAGGTTCAGCAGCGACAGGCACTGAAACAACTGGAGTTTGAGTTGGCCAAGGCATTACACAGAGTGAGGCATCAGGAATTTTAATCGCGGTATTAGGCAAGACCATATCCGCTTTGAAGGACAATTCAGGATTCAGCAGCTTTATCTGGCGAATGAATCCCGAAGTTCCATAAACTTTTCGGCAAAACTTATAGGCAACCTGACTGATGCAGTCAGATTTTTTGACGATGTACGTCTCACTAGACCAGACTTCCCATTGAAAAAATGAAACCAAAATAAAAAGTAAAAACTTTATCACTCTTTGATTCTAGAACATTTTAGGTTTTTTGGAAGTCCTCTCTTTGTAAGATTCTAACTAGGCCTTAGCGCTTGGCCGGAGCCGAGATATTTTTAATTCTCCCAGCGTAGCCAGAAACTTGCGCTGTCACTTCTTTATAGGCTCCCAAAAAGTAACTCTTCACTTTGATGAGATATTGAGGAGCAACAATCACGTCCGCTTTATTAGGCACAACCGCATTATAGGCCGCTGCAGATTTTGTTTCTTCAATCACACCAGCAGAAAACCAGCCAGAAGAATTCACTCCATCGTAGCCCACGCCGTCGGCGTAGTTTTGCGACGTTTTGATGTCAAAGAGACCAAAGAGTTTGGTGTGAAAAGCGGTTCCGACAATCTTTTTCGACATATCAACTTCCATGTCGGCCTGAAGATCACTTTTCACTTTTACGTCAAGTGAGCCACTTTTTTGGCTTTTATTAATGGTAGTTGAACAGCCTGTCATCAAAAACGCCGAGGCCATTACAAGAACCGGTAAGAACATTTTCATCGTATCTCCTAAAGTATTTGGTCTTTTCATTAGAATGGATTTTCAAAAAATATGTACTTAATTCAGAAAAGGGGAAAAGTTTCCACCCGAATAAAAAGACCGATTCACACCTGCGTCATTCTTCCATTTTTAAGCCCCCTTGTGGTACGTTTCAAGGATTGAAAACCTAAATGAGACACCATGCAAAAAAAGCTCGTTCCCGACTATATTGAAAAACTCGAAGTCTATCAGGCGGGAAAACCCATTGATGAGCTCGCGCGTGAAAAGGGTCTGACCAAAATCACGAAGCTCGCTAGTAATGAAAACCCGCTTGGGCCTTCGCCGTTTGCGATTCGTGAAATGACCAACGCTCTTTGGGATGTGCACCGTTATCCCGATATGTTTGCTCACGAACTTAAAAATTCTTTAAGTGAACTGTATAAACTGAAACCGCAAAATATTATTCTGGGTAACGGCTCAGAAGGAATCATGGGTTATATTGTGCGCGCTTTTCTTCAGCCCAATGAAGAAGTGGTCACAAGTGAAAATACTTTTATTGGATTTTTGATTCTCGCTAAATCAGTTGGGGCCAAACTCATCCAGGTGCCAAGAAAAGCTGATTACAAATATGACGTTGAGGCGATGGCCAAAAAAATCACTAATGAAACTAAGATTGTCTATATCGCTAATCCGGATAACCCTACCGGAACCTACATCACGAAAGAAGAATTTGATTTTCTCATGCAGCATGTTCCTGCGCACACCATTGTGATCTTGGATGAAGCTTATTTTGAATTTGCTCAATCCACTTGGGATTATCCTGATTCGATGAACTACCGCTATGACAACGTGATTACCCTCAGAACTTTTTCTAAGGCCTACGGAATTTCTGGTGTTCGGTGTGGTTACGGCTTTGGCCATGAGTACTTGATTGGTAATTTACATAAAGTAAAACTCCCCTTTGAGCCAGGTCTGATTGCTCAAAAAGGAGCCTTCGGGGCCTTGAAAGATTACCCCCATCTTTTACGGACACTGAAAAATAACAAAGAAGAATATGAAGTGTTGTTTGATTATCTGACCATGGCAGGATTCAAGCCCATTGCTTCAGTGACAAATTTTATCACCCTGAAAACTGGCTCAGAAGAAGCGAGTTTATTTTTATATAATGAACTCCTCAATCACGGAGTCATCATTCGTCCTCTGCGCGCCAATCTCATGCCGGATCATGTTCGTATCTCGATTGGAACCAAAGAAGAAATGAATCACTTCTATGAAGCCATGAGTGAAGTCTTACCTCGCTACAAAGAAAAATTTGGAAAAAAATCATGAAAATTTGCACCTATAAGCGCCCGACTCCGTTTGGCATTCAAAAAAGATTAGGAATTATCTACAACGATAAAACCGTTATAGATGTGAATCTCACCTGGCAGGCGGTGTTTGAGCGATTTGGCTATTATGCTCCCGATAAAAGGGCCGATCTTTTGGCACCTAAGTCTTTAGCGGCATTTTTGCGTCTCTATCAAGACGCTTCCATTCAAAAGCTGCAAGAAACACTTCAGTGCTACGGGGACCTCACGTCCCGAGGACTCCTCAAAACAAAAAATGATGGCGCCATAGCGTTTCAACTTTCGGATGTGCCAGAGATTAAGTTTGATGCTCCACTGGATGAAATCAATATGTACCGTGATTTTTATGCTCACGAAAAACATGTGAAAAAAGGTTTTGAAAAAAGAAACGAAGCCGTACCTGCTGCCTGGTATGAGATACCCGCTTATTATAAAGGTGGTAACACTGGGTTTATTGGACACGAGGAAGTTATTCCCTGGCCGTATTATTCTCAGCAACTTGATTACGAACTAGAGCTTGGAGTGGTGATTGGCCGCGACGGCAAAAATGTCAAAGCGAAAGATATTCATAAACATATTTTCGGCTTCACTATTTTGAATGATATTTCCGCGCGCGATATTCAGCGCAAAGAAATGTCTATTCGCCTCGGGCCTGCGAAAGGCAAAGACTGGTGCTCAGTGATGGGACCTGTGATCGTGACCTTTGATGAATTTAACTACCAAGAACCCAACCTCAATATGAAGGCCAGTGTAAATGGTGTGGAGTGGTCTAATGGTCAATCAGGCGATTCGCACTACTCGTGGGGACAAATGATTGAGCACATGGGAATGGAAGAATGGATTCGCGCCACTGACTTTATTGGCTCTGGAACCGTGGGAACTGGCTGTGGGCTAGAACTAGATAAGTGGATCAAGCCAGGAGACTTAGTGGAGCTAGAAATTGAGAAGATTGGAAAACTAAAAAATATTGTCGGATCACCTAATCAAAAACCGTAAGGATCTTATGCTTGAAAATTTTAAGGCCAGTGGCGTTTATACCAAACAGGCACATGTAAAAATCCCTGAAGGACTTTTTGAAGAAGAGCATGGCCGCAAAGGTTTTTTTGGCAGAGTGGCGCATCTTTACCGCAAAAACCAACCCACCAATTGGATTAATATCGAGGGCGAACTCAAACCAAGAAACTTGCCTCCGATTTTTGAAGAAAAAAATCTCGATAATAAATTTGTAAAAATTCTTTATAACAATGATGTGGAAGTTTACTTAGGCTCAAGATCTAAGCCGTATGAATCTTTTTATAGAAATGCCGATCACGATGAGTTGTTTTTTATTCACGAAGGTGAAGGCCACATCGAATCCACTTATGGGCACATTCCTTTCACGAAGGGTGACTATATCATC
>CANFNN010000161.1 GCA_947448095.1 Bacteriovoracaceae bacterium
AGGGTTAGTGGAAATTGTTTCATGATCTTGGGTGAGCATTTTATCGACGGCCAGAGAATATTCTCCCCAGAAATCAAACCCATCAAATTCAGAAAAGGGCATGCGTGAGAGCCATGTTTCGAGTAACTCAAAAACACTGATCTTCTGTTCCGTTTGTTCTAAAAGTGCTTTGTCTTCAGCTTTGAGGCGAGAATTAAAAAATTGTTTTTCTATTTCCATGCGGTGCTCAGGTTTAATCCCCAAAGTTGCTTCGACTAGACGAAACTGAAGACTTTGAAAACCTGATGCAGGAACGAGAAAATCTCTAAACTCCATGAAGTCCAGCGTGGTCATGGTTTCCATGATCCGTATTTGATCGACTAAGATTTGCTGAATCGTTGTGACTCGTTCCAGACGTGAATTAATCACTGAGAGATCCGTTGAAGGCACAAAGGGCTTACTCATAATTTCGCGGACTGAATCCAGCTCGTGGAGGATTTGTTTAAACCAGAGTTCATAGGTTTGATGAATAATGATGAAGAGAGTCTCATCATGGGCCGGTTTGCCATATTTAGCACTCTCAGGTGCTTGAGCGTTAAGGATTTTAGGCAGTTGCAGATAGTCGCCGTAATAAACTGGTTTCTGAATTTTCATAAAAGCCTTCACAAGTATGGATGACGAGAGTATTTTTAGAGAACGGAGATATTGTATGAAAAAGTCCCTCGATCTATCAAATCAAACTATCAAATCTAACATCGAAAAGCTTAAAAAAATCATGAACGAGAAGAATCTCGAGGCCATGTATATTTCAAGTTTTGATCCCTTCTTAAATGAATACGTTCCTCTGCAGGATAACCACCGCTTCTATTTCACGGGCTTTACAGGCTCTATGGCGGAGGTTTTGGTTTTAGCGACTGGTAAAGTTCGTCTCTACGTGGATGGTCGCTACCATGAGCAAGCCGATCTCGAGGTCGATCATGCTGAAATTGAAGTGGTGAAATGTGGTCCTGATGGATCCATCACTGGAGACCTAGTGAAAGATGTCGCTGCGTTTAACATTAAACGATTGGGCTATGAATCAGACCGCACCTCACTTGGTTTTTTGAAAAAACTCACTCAGGCAGCGCAAGAGACAGTTTCACTACCTGCCGGAGAACTTGCTAAAACTATCGAATTTCAAAAACTGGACGCCTTAAAAGAAGTTCAATTGATTGCTCGAGAATTTCGGGGAAGAGATTCTCTGGAAAAAACGCGCTCCATTTTTAAAGATGATTCAGAAGCGATGTACCTGACAGCTCTTGATTCCATTGCCTGGATCACCAATTGCCGGGGTTATCACTTACCGTTTTTAAGTAGCTTTTATGCCAGAGCACTTGTGACGAGAGAAAAAGTTTTTATTTTTGTCACTCCAGAAACTCCGGTTTCGGCCAAGGCCCTTAAAGAAAATGGGCTTGAGTTTATCAGTCTTCCTCTGAGTGATTTGCATAAAGAAATAGAAAAAATTCAAAATACACTCCATCTAAAAAGTGTTTGGTTTGACCCTGCCATGAGTAATGCGGCCGACTTTGGAATGCTCGTCAAAATTTTTGGAACAGAAAGATTAATTGAAAAAGCCGGTGGTCTCTACGAATGGCAATCGATCAAAGAGCCGGTTGAAATTCAACAAATGCAGGCCTCTTTTAACCGCTCAGACAAGGCAATCTTTAACACCATTAAGTGGGTCAAAGATTCATTGAATGCAGGGAAACGCATCACCGAACTTGATCTCTATCATGAGACAACGAAAAAATATCAAGAACAAGGTTCTAAAGAGCAAAGCTTTAACACCATCTCCGGAGTTGGCCCTAATGGATCAATCATCCATTTTGGTAGTCCGTCGGATCAAGTGGTTATTAAAAGAGATGATTTAATTCTTCTAGATTCAGGCGGCTACTTTGATGGCGGTTTTGCTACTGATTGTACGCGTGCCTTTTTGGGTGGGAATGCTTCTGATAAACCTAATCCCAAATATATCGAAATTTATACTCTGGTTCTGAAGGGTCTTATCAATTGCGCCAGTGCCGTTTTTCCTGAAGGAACAAAAGGCATTGTGCTGGACTCTTTGGCGAGAGCTCCGATGAGAAAAATGGGCTACGACTATGCTCATGGGACTGGTCATGGTGTAGGTATTCATGTTCATGAGCCAGGAGTAAGACTCTCGAGCATCTCAACGGTTCCTATGAAGGCAGGACAGGTTGTATCAGTTGAGCCTGGGATATATATTCCAGGTTTTGGCGGAGTAAGACTTGAGAACATTTACCGCGTGGAAAAACATCCCGTGCATTCAGGCATGCTGCATTTGGTGGGATTTATTTACATTGGATTTGATCCGGCACTGGTTGATATGAAACTCTTGAATGATGAGGAAAAATCTTTTCTCGAAGAATATGAAGCCGAATGCTTACGCCGCGGCACGAGCTTGAGAGCGCTTAAGTAGTTTTCTGAGTTCAATTAATAAAATCATGACTGCGAGCGAGGCTCCCATTTGCCAAAATGGGGATTTCGCTCCAGGATTTTCATCATTGTTTTGAATCGTTGCACACCCACCTAACAGACCGAATCCATCGACTTGCATGGGGTAGAGGTAACTCACACCTCTAATATCATCCGAGCCAAGTGCACTTCGTTGATCAACCGTTTTGTAATACATTAGGGCCGAGGTGTCTTTGGTGTGGCCTAGCCCGATTGCATGACCAATTTCGTGAGCGATGACACCAATTTTATCGGCCTTACTTAAAGTTGAAAATATGGTCGAACTTTCATTAATGAGAATGACCGCTCCTGCAATGTTTTTACCGGAAAAATGATTCGGAATAGTGACGGCGATAACATTTGATCCGCCAAAATTGAGCGCATTACTATTGCAAGCAATAATGATTTCATCAACGGGAGCAATGACTGTTGCACCAGCAGTTGTAATACAAGTGGTATCGGTTGGAGCACAGAGACGTCCGGTATTGATATTGGTCGTGGCAATACTAAAACCGCCGGACTTAAGACGTAAATTAGAAGTCGGAACACGGTTCCAGAATTTATCAACCGCTGGTTGAATCAATTCATTGAGCTCATAAACGGTCAACCCTGCATTGGGACATATCGTGAGTTCATCAACAGAGACGGAGACATTCTTATCTTTGAATCTTGACTCAAAATTATTGTTAAACGTGTAGGCCTGGGCCAGTGGTGAGAGAAAAATAATGAGTGCGATAAATTGAATCATGCTTATTTTCCCCAATAGTAGGTAAAAAACAAAGTATAGGAAATTTGGCGCTGCTCTTTTTTAAAGACTGAATAAGTATAGGTCTGAAGCCGAACACCGTATTGATCAAACAGCCCTTCAAGCCCAAAATCCAAAGTGTTGTTGAGGCTTGATCTATTCTCACTTGGGTAATAGAAATTAGAAGTCCCATTTCCATTATTTTCTTTCGTGCTGCCACCACGCCCTTGTTGATTGAGATGCATAATACTTGTGCCGGCCCTTAAGCGCAGCCAATCCAAAACATCCCATCCCATGTCAAAGCGGTACATCAGCGTGTGTACAATAATGTGGGAGTCTTCATACGTTTTTGGAAGAACCCAGTTAATTTCTGGAAGCATCTTCCAAGATTCAAAAACGGGAAAAACCAGTCCTACTCCGATTGTCGGAGCGAAGTCTAACTTGCGCAGCCCGCCTGAGTCATTGTTTTGAACGGCATTGTAGAATTCGGTATGATTTCCCAGATTCAGGTAGAGTGAGCGCGAGGGAGCCGCCGCCCGAGCAGGTGCGCCAAGCAATAGGCCAAGCAGAAGAAAAATAATATTTCGATACATGTAGGAATGAAGCTACCAAATTTCTTGGCCTATCGCTATCATAGACCTATCAATTTCCTGGAGATTCCTATGTTCGAGAACTTCAAAGTGCCTAAAGACTTGATTCCCACTGATCCACGCTTTGGAGTAGGCCCTTCGCTTATTCCGACTGAAGCAGTTGAGAAACTCGCCAAAACAGGTCATGAATTACTGGGAACCAGCCATCGGCGGGAAGCTGTTCGAAATGTGGTGAAAGAAATGCAGGAAGGACTAAGGTCTTATTTTCATCTCCCAGCAGATTATGAAGTGGTGATTGGTAACGGTGGCGCGACTTTGTTGTGGGACATGATTGGTCTAGGGCTCGTAGAAAAATCTCCTTATCATTTTGTGTGCGGAGAATTTTCGGATAAATGGTTTCGCGCTAATAAAAATATTCCTTGGCTTACTCCTGAAGCGAAAAAAGTCGATTTCGGTCAAGGCATTAATCCTACCGATATGCCAGGCCATGATCTGATTGCTTGCACACTGAATGAAACTTCTACTGGTGTGATGCTCTCGGAACTTCCTCAAGTAGGTCCTAATACTCTGCTTGCGATTGATGCCACTTCAGGGGCGGGACAAATCCCAATTGATTTTAAAAAATCGGATCTTTATTATTTCTCACCTCAAAAAGTCTTTGCTTCTGAGGGGGGCTTTTATGTGGCAATAATGTCTCCTAAGGCGATTGAGAGAGCGCAAAAAATTGAAAAAGATCATTCACGCTTCGTTCCAGAGTCATTTAAATGGTCACACGCTATTGAAAACTCCAGACAAAATCAGACTTACAATACACCAGCTATCTCAACAATTTTCTTTTTGAATGAACAAGTAAAGCTGATGAATAAATTAGGTGAAGACCAAGTTGTGAAAGAGGCCAAAAGAAAAGCGGCCCTGTTGTATGAATGGGCAACTGAGAAATCTTATTTAAGTCCATTTGTTGCAGAAGAAAAATTTCGCTCCCAAGCGGTTGCCACTATTGATTTAAGCGAAAAATTTAAGGCCGATGATTTGGCAAGTTGTCTTCGGGCGCAAGGAATTGTTTACGATATTGATTCTTACCGTAAGCTTGGGCGCAATCAGTTTCGAATTTCGATGTTTCATAACGTGAGCTACGAGAATCTGGAAAAACTCACAAAGATTATTAGTTTGGCAGTTGAATCCTCGGTCTAAGTCTCTGATTTAGCTGATTATTTGATTGTCTGTCTTAAGTAGTCGGCTATTTCCTCCGATACGCTCTCATGAAGAAAAAATTCCTGGGCCCTGTGCTCATTGTCGGTCTTTTGTTTTTGAGCGGCTGTGGCGCCAAAAAATCCTCTTTTAAAATAGGGGAGACTACTCGCGCTGATGTCATTGCTCTCAAAGGTGAGCCTCTCTCAGAAGAAGCTGTTCCTATTCCCGATGGAAAAATCATGCAGTATCAAGATAACGAAAAAATCCAACTCAAAGGGGAGATGGTCACCAATCGTTTCACTAACCCCAAGGGTGATGAAAAACTCGTGATGTGGTGGAAACACAAATTTAAAGAATGTACGGGCCTCAAACTCATTAAGCTTGCTCAAGATGTAAAATCCCATTTACCGCCTGAAATAGAAATGGCTTGCCCTGAAGAGGGAATCTCAGTCATTTTTACTGAGGGATCAGACACAATTAGCAGAGTGGTTGAATATGAAAAAAAATAACTTACTCATTCTGCTCGCACTCCTGAGTGTCAGTTGTTCTAAGTCTAAAGATTATCCGACACTCCTAAGTCATCTCGAAAAAAATGCCACCGAAGATAAGAGTGTCGCAAGAAGATTTGCTGCTATCCCAACTGATAAGTGCATGAAAGATATTTTCTCAGTAGATATTCTCAAAGCTGAGATTAAAGAACTGGAAAAAAAACAAGCTTCAGGCACTAAAGTCACTGGTAAATGGAAGCACCTCAATTTTGAGGATCTTCCCATTCCTCAAGCGAATTTTCTCAAAACCTATGGCAAGAGTTTGGGAGATCTGAATAATACAGATGCTTTTGATTACTCAGGCTGTAAGGATGTCCCATGCGTCTTTAATAAGATTTACGCCAAACCCGAAAGTGTCGCAGGTTATGTTCACTATCTTTGGTATTTAAAGATGGGCAATTATTTGGCCGCGAATAATGACGTATTCGGAGGGTCTTACCGAGAGATTGTTCCGGGTACTTACAATGGAAAACCTTTTGCAGTCTCTGCCTATTTATGGAGTGAAGATGAGCTCTACGCATTTTGGCGCTTAATGCACATGATGAAAGCTCCCCATACTGAACTTCGCGCACTGAGTGTTGTTCAGCGAGTTCCTCGAGGAGAAAATTTCGGATTTGTGAGTGCAATGACTTGTGGTCTGGCCTGGAGTCACGGGATCGTGACTCTTCAAGACGGATGCCTAGATGTTGGGACAGAAACCTACCCGGGTTCATTTTATGAGTCAGTTCTGCATGAACTAAGTCACCAAGTGGATTATCAGGAAGGAAAAAATCTTAAACGAAGTTACCGCTCTGATTCTCAGGATTATCTTGATATCGCAAATTTCTTTTTGAAAGAATATAAAGACGAATCAGGCAAAACAGTCCGCCAATGGGAGCATAAGCCTGGGATCAAGCTTGTTTCAGGATATGCCGGAACTTCTCCTGCCGAAAACTTTGCTGAAACGGTTGCATTTTTTCGAGTCGATGGGTCCCTCACTAAAGGAAATATTTCTGATGAGCACTGGAATTTCACCTCAAAGAATTATTACTTTGATAAAAAATTTCAAAAGTCTGACCTGATTCAGGGATGGCTTGTAAACCAGAAATCACTCATGTCCCAACTTGCCTTTGAAGCGGTGGGAAGTTGTACCAATACGACTCAAGTATTGGCTTCCACCTATTTTGTCAAAACCGATTTTGAGTCTCCGCTTCTGCCGTCGATGCTTAATTGTTTGGGAGCGAAGGCGACTGAGATTTCGCGCGATGTTCAATCTAGAATTAAGACAAATGATCCGGATGGATGCCGTGTACTGACTGAGTATAATAAAAAAGCCGAGTG
>CANFNN010000162.1 GCA_947448095.1 Bacteriovoracaceae bacterium
TTGACCATTGGAAGGATCTTGGCCTTTGTCAGACGCTTAATCCTAGTGAGATTATCTTGAAGTAAACCAAGGTTTACTTCTAAGAATGTCGAATGTCTCATTAGAGAGACAGCCTCTTGGTCTCGCCGCGTGCCAAAGTCATTAAGCGCTTGGTCTCATCCTGGGATGCCTTATCTTCAAACTCTTTTTCAAAAATTTTAAGGTAATGAGCCGAAGAAGCAGGAATAAGCTTCAAGGTGGGCAGCATCTCTTCACTTAAGACCTGTGAATTATCTTCAAAGAACTTCCAGAAACTAAACTGACGAATAAATAACTGAAGCATTTGAAACTCTGACTCAAGATCTTCCTTGGGAATAAAGAACATCACATGCCAGGGACCAAACAATGAAAGCTTCGTTGATTTATTGAGTCTGCCAGACAGCTGGATAAAAAAATCATTAAAAAAAGCTGACCAGTAAAACTTATTCTGAATTCGCTTTTTTGCAATATCAACAATTGGAATGAGGCTAAGGCAAAGAATGCGATTATCCGATTCAGACCCAGCTCTTTGCATTTTATCCATATTATCCAAAGCTTCCCACATAGGCGTAAACTGAGAAGTATACTGAGGAAGCTGCTGGTGCAGCTTAAGGCGACGTAAACTTGAGCTAAGAATTGACTCGAACACATCCCATGGAAAATTCATCATGCGCTCTTCTCTGAAAGAAACGAATAACACCATATCAGGGTTCTGATGTCCGGCGTGAATTTTTAAAATGACTGGCTCGACTTCAAATAAATCATTGGCGACTTGTGTGGCCATTTCTAGAGCAAAATTTTCAATCCCATCATGATTTGCTTGTCCAAGCCATAGTGAGGGAAACGGATGATATTTCTTTTTGGTGATTTCAGGGGAGACAAGTTTTTGTCCTGATTGATTTAATTCAAAAAGCCCATAACCATCTATCGCATCCCATTTTTCAAGCTTTGAGATAAGCGCCTGCGTGAAGTCTTGTCTCAATGATTCATCTTCGATCTCTCCACAAAAATTGCGGATGAACTCAAAATGTGCCCTAAATTCTTCAGCTGAGCTGCGATCAGAAATAAGTCTCTGAGAGCGAGTTTGAAGTCTCTGAATCCGCATCTCAAGTTCTTTCATTTCTTTTTGATGCTTAATAATCTCAATTCTTCGTTCAACCAAACTCAAAATCTGAACATTTAGAGATGCGTCGTTATGAATATATCCGAATGGCTTTAGACCATAAGTTGATTGGAGCAGGATTTTAGTCGATTCTTTGGAATAAAATATATAAGACAGGGAGTTGTCGATGACCTTCGGGTGTTGTTTAAATTGAACACTTCCCTGACTCATCTTAGTAACATCAACAATCACTAAATCTGGAGTTTGGATCGACGAAGCCACCCAAAATTCATCAAGACTCTGAAAGTGATAGGCCAGAATGTTATTTTGTCTTAAAGCCGACGCAATTTCCTTGGCCGAGGCCAGGTCATCCATCAAGATGGCCACAGATAATTCAATTCCCTGAAGTGTGGTTTGCATGCGGTCCTCCCGACCTTATGATTCTTTCCGTCAATGGTAACGCGAGAGAGAAACGCATGTAAAGGTTTTGAGAGGAAAAAGGCCCAAGATAAACGCTTTGAGTTATTTACTCAATGACTCCCAGAATTCTCTCACTAATATTTGCAAATTTTTTGTCCCGTCTAAATGCCACTGGATTTGATCAAAAACTTTATTTCGTTCAACAAATAGCTCTCGAAGTTTCCCCTGCCCTAACTTTATGAGCGGACGGGGCTCAGACTCATCTGCGATTAAACGCTTCCATGAAGTTTCAAATGGGACTCGTAAGTGACAGAATTTTATCTTTCGATTTTTTCCAAAAAGCTCCCAAACCAGAGGAGAAAGTGACCCTCCCCCTAAGGCCAAAACACCCTTCCCTTCCTGCTTCAACCAACCTTCTAGCTCTTGCCTTTCCCAAAGCCTAAAGGCTTCCCAGCCCTTGGCTTCAATCAGCTCAGAAACTGAACTAAAGCCCTTGCCTCGATTTTTTAGAACAAGTCGGTCCAAATCATCAAAATAATCCCAATCCTCAGGTGCAGCGGACTTAATGGCCTGAACAAGAGAGGTTTTACCTGAACCAGAAAAGCCAGCTATCAATATCTTTTCGCACAAAGCCATTTGGGCCCTTCTCATATCGAGAAATTTTTATTATTAAGTCTCAATCTATAATGAAAGGCAGTTTTATGCAAAAAAACGAAAGTAAAGTCGGCGCTCAGATCAATCTCATCAAAATTGCGCCAAATTCGGTCATCGAGTTTGAAATTGATCAGAATACTGACTGGGTTAAAGATATATTGATGGAAATGAACGAGAATGCGACGGACAAAACCCCGGCCGCTCACTTGGCAGATACCAATTTGGTTATTTTTGGTGATATCGAGAAAAAAAATAAACCCGATATGAATGAATTGCTACTGGTTAAAGGTCATATTGAAGCTGACTACGTCACAGAATGTGTTCGGACGCTAAAACCAATGAAGATCCAACTTAATGTTCCTTTTAAGATCTGTTTTGTGGACGAATCCCTCGCTACAACCGAGCTTTTTGCCAACTTAGATGAGACTTGGGTTGAGAATGATACGTACGAAATCTACTTTTACAACAAGCGGACCATCGATTTTCAAGAAATGATCCATGAGCAAATTTACCTAAATTACAATCAATATCCAGTGCTTGACGCAGACGCTAAGCTGCTTGGAGTGGATTGGAGAAGCCCCTCGAAAGCTTAGGTAATTTTCAGCTTGGCAAGAAGACGAATCTATATTAGAAATAGAAGCTCATTTTTACAAAATTAAGAAATAAGATTTTGAAGTAATACCGGAGGCATTTGTGGCAGTACCTAAGAAAAGAACCAGCGTTTCGCGTAAAGGCTTAAGACGTGCTGGTCAACATCATAAACTTTACAGAAAGTTTCCTCAAGGATGCCCGAATTGTGGTGATTCAGTTCTTCCACATCACGTATGTCCTTCTTGTGGCCACTATAAAGGCAAACAAGTTCTTGAGATTAAAGTGAAGGCTGATACACAAGCCGCACAAGCTTAATTCCAAAAATTAAATGAAACTTAAAAAGCCTTCGTAAGAAGGCTTTTTTTTTATTAAGGGTACTTATGTCATTCAATACCAAAATTCTTGGTACCGGTAGCTTTCTCCCAGATAAAATTCTTACTAATGATGATATTGCAAAAAGAGTTGAAACAAATCACCAGTGGATTGTGGAAAGAACAGGGATTCATACCAGACGAATTGCAGATCCATCTAAGGATGAAACTCCAAGTGGGATGGCCAAGATGGCAACTCTCAGGGCCCTTGAGGCGGCGAACCTTACTCCCAATGATATTGACCTTATTTTATTTTCCACTACGATCCCAGATCAGTTTTTTCCAAATACTGCCTGCATGCTTCAACACAAACTAGGTATCACTAATGGCTGTCCGGCCTTAGATATAAATGCAGCATGTACTGGTTGGATGTACGCGGTTCCAATGGCCGATGCCATGATTAAGACCGGTCTCTACAAACGCATTCTTGTTGTAGGAAGCGAAATGACCAGCTCATTTAATAACTGGGATGACCGTAATACATGCATTCTTTTTGGCGATGGCTGTGGTGTCGCTATATTGGGACGAGCCGAGGCCGGTGAAGAGTCACAAATCTTTTCGACCGTGCTAACTGCTGATTCGACTAAAAAAGATCACCTCACCTTACTTGGTGGTGGAGCTTGTAAAAGAATCACCCATGAAGTGCTTGATAAGGGCGAGAACTGGGTTGCCATGAATGGTCCCGAAGTTTTCAAGTCAGCTGTTAAAACCATGGCATCATTAAGCGAAAAAGTGATTCAGGACTCTGGAAAGACCATGAATGACGTTGATTGGTTTATCCCCCATCAGGCGAATCTTCGTATTATTGAAGCGGTTGGGAATCGTTTTGGTTTTCCTCAAGAAAAAGTGATCGTCAACGTTGATCGTTACGCTAATACTTCCTCGGCGACAGTTCCCATTGCTATGGACGAATATATTCGCTCAGGAAAAATTAAGCGTGGAGACAATCTTCTTTTAGCAGCTTTTGGTGCAGGTCTAACTGCCGGAGCTGTTTTCCTTAAGTATTAGGAGAATTAAATGAAAGTAACAATCGTATTTCCAGGCCAAGGTACTCAATATGTCAGCATGGGAGCTATTTTTTCAGGCCATGCTCATTATGCCACTGCAAATATGGCCACGGGTTATGATCTGCAAAAGATGATGCACGAAGGTCCGGCCGAAGATCTCAAATTAACAGAAAATACTCAGCCTGCGATCGTAACGCATTCACTGATAATGTTTGATAAATTAAAACAAATCCTAGATCAAAAAAACATTCAAATTGAGCGAGTACTAGGACACTCAGTTGGTGAGTATGCGGCTTTGGCCGCAGCTGGAGTCATCAATTTTTCGGATGCCGTGAGAGCCGTCCATTTCCGAGGCAAGTACATGCAGGAAGCTGTCCCTCAGGGCAAAGGCACTATGTATGCTATTTTAAAACAAAATGAAAAAACGATTATCGAAGCTTGTGAGGCCGCCTCAAACTCAGAGGAATCTGTTTCTCCAGCAAATTTTAACGAGCCTAATCAGATAGTAATTTCAGGCGATAAAACGGCCTGCGAGACAGCGATTAGACTCATGGGAGAAAAGACCAACGATAGAGTCAAAGCAATTGAGCTGCAGGTCTCTGCTCCCTTTCACTGCAATTTAATGAAACCTGCCGAGCTAAAACTTAAAACAGTCTTGGATCAGATCACTTTTCATGCACCTAAATATCCTTATATTGCCAATATTGATGCTCATGAATACGGCACGGATACGAATCCACAAATAATCAAAGAAAACCTCGTCAAACAAGTTTGTGGGAGTGTTCTATGGACTCACAGTATTCAAAAAATTACAGACAACACTCTTATTATTGAATGCGGTCCAGGTAAAGTACTGGCCGGATTGATTAAAAAAATTAACCCTAACTTGAAAGTCATTAGTCTTGATACTGAGACAGGATTTTCTGAAGTCGAGGCACTATGATCGCTACTTATTCAGATTTAAAAGACAAAGTTATTCTCGTAACCGGTGCTGCGAGAGGGATTGGAAAACAAATTAGTCTCGCACTCGCTAGTCAGGGAGCACACGTGGTTTTCAATTACCGCGGGGATGAAACAAAGGCAGCTGCATTAAAGGAAGAACTGGTAGCGGCCGGTGGGCAAGCGACTGGTTTACAATTTGATGTGACTGATTATGAGGCCATGACTAAGGCCCTTGATCAATTCACTAAGACCGTGGCACCTATTTCTGGACTAGTAAATAATGCAGGGATTTCAAAAGACACTCTCCTTTTGCGCCTAAAGCCTGATGAAATAAACTCCATCATCGACACCAATTTAAAGGGATGCATGTTAGTCACCCAGGCACTCTCTCGGAATTTTTTAAAAGCTGAGAATGTCTCAATAGTGAACATGGGATCAATTGTTGGTCTTATGGGTAATGCTTCACAATCTGCCTACGCTGCTTCTAAAGCTGGAATGATTGGATTTTCAAAATCGGTTGCTAAAGAAATGGCCTCGAGAAATGTTCGCTGTAACGTGATATGCCCGGGATTTATCCAAACAGAAATGACTGAAGCACTCAATGATAAGGCCAAAGAGGAATACTCTAAATCAATTCCTCTTGCGCGCTTTGGAAGCTCTGAAGAAGTGGCTTCACTTACGTGTTTTCTTTTAAGTCAGGCATCTTCTTATGTAACAGGTGAAGTGATCAAAATTGACGGTGGACTCTACATCTAATTAACGAAGAGTCAGTTGAATAAAGCTTGAATAGCCACCTTCGACGGGAATTTCTATTTCCCGTTGAAACTTATTTCTCAACGTAAGTAAAACTCGAATTTTCTGAATCCCATTAATTTTGGTATGCCCATGAAATGAGAACGCTAATCCCTCGTCTCGTTTTGCATTCCCTCTGTATAGGTTCATCCTTTGAGAAAAAGGAATAGAAACATGTTCATGCTTTAGAACTTCAATAGTTACGTCTTTTTTTTCAATTTTCATACCAGAAGTATTTTTCAAATAAATAGAACTTCGAAAATGATCAAACTCTTCATCGATTGAGGCAATCGCACGCCCCTTTAAGTGATTGATAATCACTGGCAGTGAAGGATGATCACAGCCACTTTCTTCCAAACAATTCGCCGGAATAGTTGCAATGCCGGGTAAATCCAGCTTCAAGTGGGTAGCCGCAACTGTTACATAGGGAATTCGGTTTGTTTTGATAAAGCTTGAAGAATCAATAATTCCCGACTTTTCAGTGATATCGATTTCATGATTTGCTATAAAATGATCTGGACGTGAAGAAAAAACGGGAACCACAATATCGTGCTCGCCTACAACTTTATTTTTAATTTTATGAATACCTCCGACGGCCAGGGGTCTAAAATTTGTCGGTCTTAGATTTTGAAGAAAAATTGAATTCAAATTTTCAATTGTACGACTTCCATAACTCATTTCATTCAGTTCAACTCTTCCAAAGGGAGAGATCGGATTTCTTATTCCCTCAGGCAAAGTAAAAAATAAATGTTTTCCTAAGTTCGCAATCTCTGCTCCCCAGTGAGGTGTGGAGAGGGTGATAAAAGCATCGATTTGTTGATAGACAGAAATATTTGATTCACGAACTCTATCTAACCAAAGATTGCCTACTAATCCGCCTTGAGAGTGCATGATGAGCGAGATCTTATCGAGTGGAGATATTTCTTTATCATTAATTTTTTTGGTGATGTATTGATCAAAACTAGCAGAAAA
>CANFNN010000163.1 GCA_947448095.1 Bacteriovoracaceae bacterium
ATCGCCTGTTCAGAGACTTCTTTCATTTTCTGAAACGTCTCATCAACAGTTGCATTGACATTTTTTTTAGTAAAAGAGTCTGAGGTAGCACTAAAGAGTGCAATTTCTTTCACTCCCAGATTTTTTGCCGTTTCATATCCCTTAATGTTTGGAACAAGGCACGGAAAATTTATTGAAGTGCTTCCAAACTGATCCTGCACTTTTTGAAATAGCGTAACCGCATCACTCATCTGAGGAATGGCTTCGGGCTTCACAAAGCTGGTTGTTTCGATTGTCTGCAAACCACTTTCAACAAGCAGAGAAATAAATTGGAATTTATCTTCAGTAGTGAGAATGATCTTTTCATTTTGTAGTCCATCTCTAGGACCAACTTCTACTATTTTGATCATAACTACTCTACCTCGGCGAGAATAACTCCACCTTGTACGAGTTGCCCGACTTGAAAGAAAATCTTTTTCACTTTACCGTCTTTATCAGAGCGAATGGAATGCTCCATTTTCATCGCCTCAAGAATTAACACCGCTTCGCCTTTCTTAACTTCTGAGCCAGCCTCTTTGAGAATCTTGAAAATTTTGCCTGGCATAGGTGAAGCCAGTCCACCAGCGTGAGCAACACTTTTCTTCATCTTTTTCCCGGCCTCAGAAATAACAGCTTCGCGCCCTAAGGCCATAACCATAGACTCCCCATCGCTATTGGGTGAGCCAACTGCAGCTGTGAAACGTCCGCCTTTGGTATCTAAAATCATTTCATGTCCATCACGACTAATGAGTGAGTAAAAATAATTGTTACCCTCAAAATGAAAAGAGACGGTGTCATGACTGTGCTTAAAATCCTGAACTTTGATATCTTTGCCATTAATTGTGAATGACTTATCCATACTAATTCCTAAATCCCGAAAGAGTTGTCCAAGGATTGCTTAAGTTTTGTGTATTTGAAGACAAATGATTTTTTTTATTCTGTGAGAAACTGACCGCTGCAATAAGAGCACTCAAATCAGCATGACTTAACTCTTTAGGACCAAGCTCCTCTTTATGATCAGGGATAAAATGAGTGTGCGTGTGGCCAGCAATAAAGTCTTTATGTCCAAGGATTCGCTTTAAATAGTCACGATTCGTTTTGACGCCTAAAAAAAGAACTTCATCAAGGCTATGAATCGTTTTAGAAATAGCAATTTCTCTCTTCTCGCCCCAAACAACCAGCTTTGCGAGCATAGGATCGTAGTTTACTCCCACTTCTGTTCCATCTAAAAAGCCACAATCTAATCGAACGTCTCTTAATGTCGGGACACCGATGGAGTCAATTTTTCCAATGGTTGGCATAAAGTTATTGTCAGGATCCTCAGCATAGATTCTGCATTCAATTGCTTGTCCCTTCTGCTTAATATCACTTTGCAAAAATGGCAAATGATCACCCTGGGCCACCAGGATTTGACATTTCACGAGATCAGACCCCGTAACCATCTCAGTCACTGGATGCTCAACTTGTAATCGAGTATTCATTTCGAGGAAATAAAATTTCCCATCAGGGGCAAGAATAAATTCAATCGTTCCGGCACCACGGTAATTAATTCCAGAAGAAATTTGAACAGCTGTTTCACAAATCTTGAGTCTTAACTCATCACTCAGGTTAGGAGCAGGAGTTTCTTCAATGACTTTTTGATATCGTCTTTGAATTGAGCACTCCCTTTCAAAAAAGTGCAAATGCTTGCCATGAGTATCACTCATCAGCTGAACTTCAATATGTCTTGGATTGATAACGTATCTTTCAATCAATACTTTATCGTTAGAAAATGATTTGAGAGCTTCAGACTTTGCTCCACGGATTGATTCAAGGAGTTCACTTTCTTGGTGAACAATTCTCATTCCCTTACCGCCACCACCAGCAGAAGCCTTGATCAAAACTGGAAAGCCTATTTTTTTAGCTTGTATGGCAAGATTCTCTTCTGATTGGTCGTCCCCGTGATAGCCAGGGATCATGGGGATATTAATTTTTTCTAGCGCATTCTTTGAGCCAATCTTATCCCCCATCAAAATGATGGATGCGGCCGTAGGTCCAATAAAGATCAGACCATTTGATTCAACCATTGAAGCAAAATCTGCGTTTTCAGACAAAAAACCGTAACCAGGATGAATGGCATCGGCGCCACATCTTTTGGCAATATCGACAAGTTTCGATTTATTTAAATAAGTCTCTGACAAAGCCCCTGATCCTAAAGGATAGGATTCATCTGCAAACAGAGCATGAGGTAGGTTCTTGTCGTCTTCAGCAAATACTGTAACGACTTTGATCCCCATTTCTTTAGCTGTTTTAAGAACTCTTAGGGCTATTTCGCCGCGGTTGGCGACGAGAATTTTTTTTATTTTCATATTTTGGTCCATGAAGGTTTATCTTTTTCTAGTAGTGCTCGCATCCCTTCCTGTCCTTCAATACTAACTCTTCTTTCCGTAATCATGTTGCAGGTAAAGTCTTCGGATGCTTTTAAATTTTTCATCACTCCACGGATGAGCTTCTTCGCTTCTTTGGCAGCAATAGGTCCTGCCGCTAAAAATCTTTTTTTCACTTCTTCAATAGAAGCATCTAAGTTTTCAGAGACTTCATGCACAAGCCCCATCCGCTTGGCCTCTAAGGCATCAAATCTTTCGCCCGAGAGCATCCACGCCCTTGCATTTGATTCCCCTACCTTTGAAATGCAGTAGGGAGAAATCACGGCAGGAATTAGTCCCAAGCGAACTTCAGTAAATCCCATCAAGGCCTTAGGTACACTAACGACATAATCACAAACACTGACTAAACCAACTCCTCCGCCTAAGGCGTGTCCATTGATTCTGCCGATGACCGGCACGTCACATTCGTTAATCGCAGAAAACATGCGCGCTAAACGTTTTGAGTCTTTCAAATTTTCTTCACGAGAATAATCTTTCATGGCCTTCATCCAGTTCAAGTCTGCTCCGGCACAAAAACTTGCACCACGACCAGAGAGGATAATAAGCCTTTCATCTTTGAAGGATTCAAAGAGTGAAATCATCTCTTCAATCAATTCGGCATTAAAGGCATTGTGAAGCTCTGGACGATTCATCCAAACTTCTTTTACTCCTTGCTCTTTTTCAACCACTTCTAAAAATTTCATTATTACATCCTGAAGACACCCCAACGAGGGTCAGGGAATTCTTCGTTATGAGTTACGCTTAAACACAGACCAAGGATATCTCTCGTCTGAGTAGGATCAATCACGCCGTCGTCCCAAAGACGAGCAGACGAGTAGTAGGGAGATCCCTCTTTTTCATATTTATCCAAAATCGGCTGTTTAAAATCTGCAATTTCTTTATCAGTCATAAGATTCTTTCCAGCGACTTTGAGACCATCTTGTTTAACTGTTGCAAGAACATTTGCCGCTTGTTCTCCACCCATGACTGAAATGCGAGAATTGGGCCACATGAATAAAAACCTTGGTCCAAAAGCTCGTCCACACATTCCATAGTTCCCAGCACCAAAAGATCCACCAATAATAATGGTGAATTTTGGAACTTTTACAGTTGAAACAGCTGTGACAAACTTCGCCCCATGCTTAGCAATTCCTTCGTTCTCATATTGTTTTCCAACCATGAAGCCGGAAATATTTTGTAAAAAGACTAAAGGAATTTTTCTCTGACCACAAAGTTCAATAAAGTGAGCTGCTTTCTGAGAAGACTCGGAAAAGAGAATTCCATTGTTGGCAACAATGCCGACTAAATAGCCATGTATCTTTGCAAAACCAGTAACAAGTGTTGTTCCATATCTTTCTTTAAATTCTTGAAACTCTGAACCATCCACAAGCCTTGCGATAATTTCTCTCACGTCAAAGGGCTTACGAGTATCCTGAGGAATAATTCCAAAAATTTCTTCAGCTTTATAAAGAGGGGCTTTCACTTCATCTTTAATAAATTTGCCAGGATGTTTGGTTTTATAATTTAGTGTGCCAACAATATGGCGGGCCTGATCGAGGGCATCTTCTTCAGTTTCAGCGAAATGATCAGCAACCCCAGATTTTGAAGTATGCACATCGGCTCCGCCTAATTCTTCTGCCGTGACTTCCTCTCCCGTGGCGGCCTTAACTAATGGTGGCCCTCCTAGAAAGATGGTCCCATTACCCTTAACTATTATTGTTTCATCACTCATGGCAGGAACGTAAGCTCCTCCCGCCGTACATGAGCCACACACAACTGCAATTTGGGGAATTCCAAGGGCGGACATATTGGCCTGATTATAAAAAATCCGCCCAAAATGTTCTTTATCAGGGAAAACTTCGTCTTGCTTAGGAAGAAAGGCTCCACCCGAATCAACGATGTAGATACAGGGAAGTTTATTTTCCATCGCAATTTCTTGCGCTCTTAAATGTTTTTTTACGGTTAGTGGAAAATACGTTCCACCTTTAACTGTGGCATCATTCGCAACGAACAAACATTCTATGCCGTGAACAAGTCCAATCCCCGTCACCATACCAGCACCGGGAACATCGTCTTCATAAACACCATCAGCCGCCAAGGTTGATAGCTCCAAAAAGGGTGATCCAGGATCTAATATTTTTTCAATTCGCTCTCTGGGTGGAAGTTTTTTTCGTGCCTTATGTTTTTTAACGGCATCTTCACCGCCACCAAGCTTTGTTTTTTCAATTTTCTTTTTAAGTTCTGCCGCCAATGCGCGATTAAATTCGGCATTTTGCTGAAAGTCTTGTGAAGTGGAATCAACGTGAGAGGCCAAGGGCTGCATGAGTACCTCATAATTTAATAAAAATATCAATTTAGTCTAACGTGAAGGAATAAGCCGTGGCAATCTTTTGGCCTAGCGGTTAATCGATAAATTGTTATTGATTAGCCCATTAACAAAGTACTGCAAGTAAGACTTTAAAAGTGGATCCTGAGACTGACCAATGAGCTTTAAAGCTCCCGTATTCCAGTCATAGCTATACTTGTTTTGGGCGTTATCCTTAGTAAGTGTAGTGACTTCATTTTCAGATACGAGGAAATAATCCCTTCCGTCGGCATAATTAATCGCAAACCCAGCATTGCTATCGAGATAACCAAGAGATGTCGCTGGAAGCTCATTACCTGCGATTCCTACAGAGTTAAGTACCATTCTCGGAATATCCGAATGTTGTGTCACCTTATCCGCTACGCCAACTGAGCTTTCACCTGGAGAATAAATTAAAAATGGCACCCTATAGCGACCAATCATATTTTGAAATTTAACAGTTTCTAGCTTTGAAGTGTGATCTGAGGTGATAAAGAAAACAGTATTTTTGAACCATGCTTCATTTTTAATTTTTTCAAAAAATAATTTAAGTGCATTATCGGCATAGCCAATACTCTCATGGATTTCAAGACTCCCCTTTGGGAATTTCCCCTTTTGAGAAACAGGAACCGAATAGGGTTGATGAGAGCTAAGAGTAAATATTCCCGCCATAAAGGGCTGAGGCATTTTACTAATTTGGTCAGCAGCGAACCGAAGATAGGGAGCATCATAAATCCCCCAAGTTCCATCGTAGTCGGATGAGTTATCATAATCATCGCGAGAGAAATAACGGTCAAAACCATTCGATAAAGTATATGACTCAAACCCCATAGTGCCCCTCGATCCTCCATGAAAAAAATAATTAGTATATCCACTTCCCTTCAAAATTTTAGGCATACATGAAAATTTATTACTCTGAAAAATAGACTTACTAAGTGGCTCATCTAGGAGAGAGGGTAAACCACACAACAATGAAGGTAGTGCTTCAATGGATCTTCGCCCGTTGGCCAGATGATGAGAAAAAAAATGTGAATTGCTTTTTAACTGAGCTAGAAAAGGAGTGTACCCTTTCTCCATGTATTCGAGAGAAAAGCTCTCAAGAACGATAATAATTATGTTCTTATTATTTGCCCGCCAAGGATGAGGAAAAAGTTCCTGACGTTGCAAGATAGTACGAATAGCCTCATCGTCATTTGCAAAATACTTAAGCTTAACCTGAGATTTATTTTTAAGTGTTCGTAAAAAATGATAGGGGGAATTCAGAACTAAGTGACCAAGTTCATTTTTCCCCTGAAGGAATGCCGACTGAACGTTGATTGATTTGTGTTGAAGTCCTCCCCTAATCCCAACAAAAGACAAAGTCAGCAAAACGACAACTGAAAACAATCTTAACGACAGGGGAAGAGTGACTTCCTTTGATGTAAAAAATCTCTTATCAAGGAGAAAGAAAATGATTCCAAATACTGCACCAAGAACAGGAAAATACCAAAAATTTAAAATTAACTGCGGTAGTTGGTCCCAAATGTCGTCAGTAATCTTAAATAAATCGAAACTAAAACGTTTACCAACGAAAAGAAATAACTCGTAATCAACGAGGGAAAGTACAAAAGCAACAGAATTAAGAAAGACAAAAAGAATACGTTCTAAAAAGAGGAGACGGGTGTTTTTGCTCGGAATGAGCGCCAGAAAGATGACGGGAATATTCAAAAGTAAAATAGCTGCAAGATCAAAGCGTAAGCCATAAAGGAAACCAGTAAGAATCTCTAACTGAGAAAAATTCTTATAAATATCTAAGTGATAAAGATAAAACCCTACGCGCAATAATGTGTAAGGAATCAAGAGGAAAACAAATCGCTTAATTAATCTTGAATGAGAGGCTAATAGGTACATGTGATTTGATTATATCAATGGAGAGACTACCTTGCTACTACTCAAAAAACAAAGAAGCCCTCTTTCGAGGGCTTCTTTTATAATTTAGAGGGTGCATCTTGCTATTCTGACACCAAGTTCCCCTGGCACTACCTTCGCCGCAAATGAGCTTGACTTCCAGGTTCGAGATGTTACTGGGTATTTCC
>CANFNN010000164.1 GCA_947448095.1 Bacteriovoracaceae bacterium
CATGACGGCGGGAATTTTCGTTTTGCTCTTAAACATGATCAAATTGAAATGATTAAAACCTTTGCGGCCTCTAAAAACGTATCGGTATTTAATGTCATGTTAACCGCCTTTAAAATCGCAATGGCGCATTTCACTGGTATGAATGATATAATTGTAGGCTCACCTGTTCGAGGAAGAAACTCTCCAGAGTTACTCCAGACCATAGGATATTTTGTGAACACTCTTGCTCTTCGAAGCCAGATTGATCTTGATCTTGATTTTGAGGCGAATCTCAAACGTGTGACTCAAACTTGTCTAGAGGCTTTTTCTCATCAGGATTATCCGTTCGAGCTTCTTTTAAGAGAAATTGATTACGCTAGGGACTTCGGCCGAACTGCTATCTTTCAAACTTTTTTTACTTTCCAGGACATGACGAATCGCCAATTTTACATCAATGAAAGGCCAGTTCAGCAGGTTAGTGTCAACAATGCCTCTGTGAAAACTGATCTTGATATTTGGGTTAAAGTGACTACTACTGGAATTGAAGGGGCGATTGAATACCGCTCTGATCTCTTTAAAAAATCTACTATTGAAAAGTTTTATCAGTCTTTTGACTTTATTTTAGGCAGACTCTTCCTCAAGACGTCTCTCAAAGATGAACTGCCAAAAATTGATCCGCCCTTAAGCCCTTTGACCTTATTCACTGCGCCTAAGTTATTGGCCTCAACTATTCAAAGTGATAACTCTTCTTTATCAGAAATGAGAAATATCTGGCAGGAGATTCTTGGTGTTGGCCCGATTAATAGTAGTGATAGCTTCTTTGAACTCGGAGGTAATTCACTCCTCGCGGTCAAATTATTTTCCAGTTTGGAGAAAAGATTTAATCTCGACCTCATCCTTTCTGATCTCATTCAAGCTCCGGATCTTAAGAGCTTCTCTCAATTGTTTGATTCTAAGAAACTAATTCCCATGACCTTAGAGATTCCAACCCTAACACTTTCCTTGATCCCGTTAAGGAAAAATGGAACCCATAAACCCATTTTTTTCTTTCATGGTGTTGGTGGCAATATTTTGAATTATGTTCCCCTTACGAGACATATTGATCCAGAATATCCAGTCTATGCTCTTCAGTCTCAAGGTATTGAAGGAACCGTTAAATTCAAAACCACTATTGAAGAAATGGCCTCTGCTTATATTCGCGAGATAAGAACAGTTTCTCCCAAAGGCCCCTATGTTTTGGTTGGTGGGTCAATGGGAGGGCTGATAGCATTTGAAGTCGCCCAGCAACTATTGTCTCAAGGCGATCAGATAGAAAGGCTTGTTTTATTGGATACTTTTGGACCTGACGTAAACATTCAAAAATATGATAAAAATGAAAGATCCTTTATAGAAAACATATCTATTTCATTTCGGTATCGAGTGAAAATTATTATGAATCGAATACAGAAAAGTTTTTATCATGGACTGGGTCTTTCGGTGCCGCTTGAGATCAGGCTCTTTGATGCAGAAGTTTCAAATTATAAGGCTCTCTGGAAATACCGACCTAAGCAGTATACCGGCAACATAGAACTCATTCGCGCAAAAATAAAACCTTCTGGTTGGTACAGTGATCCGCATATGGGTTGGAGTAATACAATTCTTGGGCACATCAATATTACTGAAATAGATGGTCAGCACCGCTCCTTTATTGAGTCTCCTCAGCTCGGTCAGGTATTAGCTCAGCAGTTGCATTAATTAAGGACGGCTTTTTTTCCATTCAGTAATAGCTACTTCAAACTGACTTGCGATTGCATCACATTGAGTTTGCGTTCCACAATTGTGTCGGCCTTTGACTTTTGTAACAAGTTTTGAACTTGCAATTGTTGTAAAGTTTACAACGTTTTGTGTAACAACGATGTCATGAGCTTGTTTGTAATCATTGTGTGCATGGGCCGGATTTTGAGATGTATGGCAATTTATGCAGTTTGTTCTTGAGACGGGATAGACATTTATTCTGAACGATTCTTGAGAAGCCGCAAGCCCTGTATCCGGGATTGTTCCGCTATCAATTTTTAATTCCTCGAACGAAAATGAAATTTTATCTCCGTTTAAGCCCTTATCCTTTATCACTAGCATGGCAAAGTCAGAAAGCTTTGCATCTGTTGGTGTGACAGCTTTATCAATAAGTGTATAGGTAGAATGCTGTGGATTGTATGAGTTATTTACCAGAAGCTTAATGTTCTTTATTTTAATATTGGCCGAACTTGTGATGAGTCTTGGATTTTGAAATTTGTAGCTATAAGGATCAAAATCAATGACATCAATTTTAAATATGATCCCTGGAATTTTTAATTGCACAGAAAGATCATAGCTCAAGGTAATACCTGTTAATTCTGCTGCATTTGCTCCATTAAAGGTATCGTCTGAAGTTATGACAACTTGTTTAATTTTAGTCCCATCTTTTCTTTCTCGGATTTGGAGGGTGTGATTACCAACTGGTAAGCTGAAAATATTATTTTCTAATTGGCGCCATTCCCATCCATTTGTAACAGGTATTTCCCAGGTTTTTACCCCCGACTTCCTGGTAATGATGTTGGTATAAAAACCGTTGTCATCGAGATTGGGAGCGTTCACAAGTCCCCAGATTTTATAATTTGAACTCGACTGGCGAATAACGAAATTGAGCGAAGCTAGTCCAGCAGTTGGGGAATCGCTTGGTATTGTTGTATTGAGATTATTGGGTACTGAAAAATAGGACCCATCCATAACTGTGGTACTCCTTACCATCGGAGGATTTAGCATTGCTGCTTCTCCGTTTAGATTGACGACATTTAATTTGATTCCATTTTCAGAAAACGTAAATTCTTCAATCATGAATTTACTTTGCGCGGTGTATGTATTGGTATCAACCGGAGCGGGATCTGTTGAAATTGTCCCAGATGCTTTAATGGCGTCATTCCAATCTGATATCGCCGCTTCCATCTCCAATGCATTATCTTCACAATTGCCCCAGCAATTGTGATTGTCTTCCCTGAGCTTTTTGACCATTCGTGAGGACGGGATATCGCTAAAATTTACTTTAAAATTTGATATTACTGCATCATGAGCTGTTTTCAAGTCAGGCGAAGCGTGGGCCGGCTGTTGAGTGGCATGGCAGCTTACGCAGTTCGTGCGCGTGATAGGGTATACTGTTTTAGAAAAGGCGTCGTAGGAAACTTCAGCAGCACCACCATAGATATTGCTTTTAAAATACAAAGCTGTAGGTGATCTAAACGGGCTCCCACAGTTATTGTATATGACCATCAGAGTTGCCAATAAAAAGAGTGTCGTGCCTTTAAAAACCTTCTTACTCAAAAGAAACTCCCTTAACGAAGCTTATTGAAGACTAAATATTTATCAAGATTATTTCTAAATGGATCATCACCCACAACTGACTCAAGCATCCCTTCTTTTCCGTGCAATGCTAGATAGTTTGCCACCATGGCCTTGGAGAGATTCACCACTGAATTACTGGTTAATAGGGCCGAGTTTTCGACACTGGCACTACTTGCCTTGAAATGACCAATTTGTCTGGCATTCGCATTTCGAATTTGTGGTTTTCCATCTTTTTTGTACACCATCATAAATGCTGAAGACCGTTGACCCGAATCACCTGACCAACCAAATTTCCCTCTTCCGCCAACCGTGTTATCAATAGTTGAATTGGCAGCGACACCACCATCAGTGAGAACAATGATCACAACGTCTTTTTGTTTTCTCGCGGCTAACTCGAGTATTCGACCAATAACTTGACCGGCCTCCTGATCTTTTGCTTCTCCTGTTTGTCTATCTCCCGTATGGTAATCATATCCACCCATCTCAATAGTCGCGGCGCCTATGAAACCATCCAAAACCATTTTTGCGATCGTGGCCGATTTTCTTTGAACAGAATCATTTGCAATATTTGGAAAGACCGCCGTCACAAGAGTATCTTTTGTTGGATCCAATAAATCGGGAACAAATTGTTTTACTTGAGTTGATGTTTGTTGATAACTGCATTGAATAAGATTTTTAATCTGATCGGGCAGAGATCTGCGGGAAATTGTTTCAAGTTTCTTTTCACTGATGCGGGACACAGTGTTCAATATCTTTTCTACTTTTAATGAAGAATCACTTACGAAAAATGTTCCTAGATTTCCGATACTGACCAAATTAGTAGCGTCCTGAGGAGAATCTATTTTTACTGGCTGAATTGAAGGATTTACCGACTCAGCTGGAGCACTGGTATTTCCTCCCGATTCTGTTTGAGCGGTTCCTGCAAGTTGATTCAGCTGGCCTTTAGCGCCGGCCTTATTAAGCCAGTAAAGGGGATTGGTTTGGTTATTTCCCGTATCATCATCAGTTGATGTACAAAAAATCATGCCCTCGCAATTAGCGCGAGTAGACCCTTGGGTCACGGACTGAATTCCTCTGAGCATTCCTGAGTCCGAATGAAAGACTAGGCCCATTTCACTATTGATTTTACCACTAAGTGAAGGGTGGAAATCTGCAGGAAGACCTAGGGTTTGGTAGTCTGGAAGAAAGTCAAGCTGACCACCTAAACCACCAACCATAACATTGGATCCAGCAATGTTTCCTCCACCTACGAGATCAATAATGATAACGGGTGCCATGCCCGTGGCAACGGAAGTTGGGCAAACTACTGCAGCTTGGGCCGACTGAC
Organism: Bacteriovoracaceae bacterium; assembly: GCA_947448095.1. GTDB lineage: Bacteria > Bdellovibrionota > Bacteriovoracia > Bacteriovoracales > Bacteriovoracaceae > Peredibacter. The sequence continues at coordinate 4,661 of CANFNN010000164.1, forward strand.
TAAGTAAGCCTAGTGCTTGAGGTGCAAGAGCAAATGCCGTCATTCCTAAAAAACCTTGGGCCAGAAAATCCCTGCGATTTTTGGGATGATGCCCCTCATGCAGCATAGGTTTTAGTTTCTCATCATTTTTTTTATCAGTCATATTCTTCCTAAAAAAGTGTGACGTGTGCACTTGAAAGCACGGCCGTACACACACCTTTGATGACGTTTCTTGTGGTTGAGGCTTGGGTTAAGTTTTCACCCTCAAGTAAATCTTCAATCAATTGATGGAGCTCTATTTCGGCCATGCTTTTTTCGTCAACTGAAATTATTCCACCCCAGAAAACTTCCATCACGTTTTCGATAATAATATCCCTGTTGGACATCGAAAGTGACACCGCTGGTGTTGAATTAAAATTGATTGTCGGCCAGATAATGGCACGAAGCGGAATTCGTCGGTTAATGGTGACCGTTGAAGTTTCAACTAAAACTTTGCAAAATTCTGCTGCAAGTTTTGTGATCGCTAGTTGGTGAGGCGGTAAAAAAACTTTTAGATCATTATCAGTCGGAAGCGATGTGGCAACCTGGTCATATACCGTTTTTACACTACTGTTCATGATACTTACTCCCGTTAGAGCACTCATGGAGTTAAGAATCTGTTCATGACTTTTAATGCCCTCAGATACTTGAGTCACATTAATGGTTTGTCCTTCATCTAGATTTTCATTTCCAAAAGGAGGGGGAGTGTAACTGTTACTGGATGAATTTCCATTAATTTGGTTCGTATTTGTGGGAACACACTGAGTGAAGACCCCAACCATTAGGATTAGCAGAAAAAGTGTGATGAGCTTCATCTTGAGACGAGGATTAGTTTTCATCGATTACACATCCTGCTGAAGTTTTAGCAATTAAATCTTTCATGCTGTATTTATTATCGAATTCAAAGCCTGTGGCGAGCTGAGAGATTTTACTGACTTCTGATGAACTAACAGGTTCTTTCATACATACGAGCTTGAAAACCTTTCGGGCCATGCATTGAGAAAAAGCTCTACTCTTGGCAAACATCATTCCTATACTTTGAGCACCTGTACCTGAAACGGCCCCTCTCCAACCTACACTGGCGTTTTGTCCAGTTGCCCACAGATTAATCCATTCATCACTAGTTGTGACAAAGCCTTGTGAGAAATTATTATTTTGATTCATTTTTCCTTGAACTTGACCGGCAGTGTATTCAAGACGATTGCCTGTGAAATTATAATAGGCATAGGCACCTCTGAGACCGTCTTGACCAGCGTGACATCCGACACATCGATTTTTATAAGTTCGGCTATCACCACCAGGAGCTCTTTCTACGTCACGGGCCACATGAAAATCCGGAACCGTAATATCATGTAGATCCTCATAATCCTTACAGAGATAATTCATAAAAATAAATCGGTTAACCCGGCGATTAGTTCCGGCCGAAAAATAGTTTTCGCCTGCATTTCGAGTGGTCGTGACTCCCGCAATTGCCGCGACAGGAAGTCCTGTGGTATCTGACTGCTTGCGAACGACGAGAGTGTTCATAAAATCAATATTCTGAGTTTCAGCACTTCGATAATGGTTATTATCAGTGTTCGAATAAACGGGAAGAGCTGCATTATCGATGATGTAAATAATGTCATCGTAGAGAATTTTATCAAAGGGGGTATCATCTCTGATCACTCCAAGAATCGTTGCCACATAGTCATTCATGGGCACTCGAGGAGTTTGGTCTCGGTTTGACCAGGGCTTAATCCAGTTTTTAAGCGTTATATTATAAAAGGCGGGATTATCCATAGCGATTTTGGCCGCTGCTTCAGGATCACCTTGAGAAATAGTGTTAGTCATGTCGTCTAAAACATCTTGAGTTGGTGGAACACCAGCAATCCGATTATGCATTTTCCAGGCAACTTCTCTAGGGCCAGCGAACGCCTGAGAACAAATCATCAATAAACTCACAAGGGAAAATAACTTTTTCAACTGGCCTCCTAAAGGATCATTTCAGCTCTTCGGGATTTAGCCATTTAACTGTTGCTTTTTATCTTTGACCGTCTTGATCAGGAACACTCTGTCCCTTTATACTTTAGGCGCTTTAGCCGATAGGGGAGCATGCTCAAGCGTAATATTTGGCCTTTCTTGATCCTCGTTGGATCTCTCG
>CANFNN010000165.1 GCA_947448095.1 Bacteriovoracaceae bacterium
ATTTCGTTTCAAATTTCTATGAAAAATAACACTTTACCCACTGGCCTCTTTTATCAATTCCCTTTCATTGACCGCAAAGAACGGGCACAGCTCCTTCAATGGCTTGAAACCTTGGTCCCTCTGTGGGAAATGCGCTTCTCAGAACATAATCCCCCACCGGAAAATGATGAGCAAAGGCCACTCCTGAGACCAGTTTACTGGCTGGGCAACTGGCAATTTGCTTGCCTTGATTATTATCATCCCCCTAAGGGAATTCTAAACCGCTGTGTGCGAGCAGAGGCCTACCCGGTCCAGCTTCAAAAGCTAGTCGACCGAATTGAATTCATTGCCAAAAAAAGATTTCCTAAAAGTTTTTTTCCAGACAAGTGGAAACTCAATACGTGTTTAGTTAATTTTTATGGCAGCAGGCTTGAAGAAGGAAAATGGGTTGACCGCGCCCGAGTGGGTGAACACAAGGATTTTGAACCAGGCCCGGTGGGCTCATTATCATTGGGGGACCGCGCCTTCTTTCAATTCGTAAATGGGAAGTCCCAACTGGGCGAGGACAATATTGTTCTCTCACAATGGCTGGAAGACTCTTCACTTCAAATTTTTGGTGGAGACAAATGGAAGAATAAAACTTTTCACCGCGTGCAAAGGGTTGAGGATAAAAGAAAAGAACATTTGGGTCCAAAGATCGAGGGCTTTAACACTCGAAGAATCAATTTCACTTTCAGGTATGTGCCCGAAGAGCACATCCACCCTTTAAAAGATCTCTCAAAAGACCTTCAGTCTGACATTCGTCCCTATATAGAGACACTCTCTAAGAGCTCGGCCTACTACCATAAACTCCTAACCACTTGATTCCTTGGCTTATCCGATAAATACACTCAAGAAAACCTCAATACCTGACGAAAAGAATCAAAACAGGGTTGCTAGGGGATTTTATGTTAAGCAGGTACTTAGGCCTGATAATATTGTGGGCTTTAAGCTTAAGTGCTTGGGCCATTACGAATGCTGATTTAATCAGCAATCTCAAGTCCCGTATTCACCCCTCTCCCAAGGGTGGACATCTCATCAAGAGCTTCACCAATCATTCTCAGAGTTATATCTACGATCAAGCACTGGCAATCATCGCTTTTTCTAAACAAGGTGATCAAAAAACTTCTCAGCAATTACTTCGCGGCTTAAGCAGTTTGCAAAATAAGGATGGCTCCCTCTATTTTTCTTACTACATGAACGCTAAGTCACCCTACCCAGAAGAAGGGGATAAAAGGTTTGCGGGTGCCATAGCTTGGGTGGCGATGGCCTCGGCCACTTATCAGCAAGTTTTTCAATCAGACGAGTTTGTGAGTTTTAATCAGTCGATATTAAAATATCTCGAGTCGCAAATGATGCCGGTGGAGATCAATGGAAACAAGGTAAAAGCACTGAGCTTTTCTCCCACAGATATCAATGAAACCGATTGGAATGAAACAAACGTAGCAGCTCTAGAGCATAACCTCGATGCCTATGCTGCATTTTTCATGTTTTCAAAAATTAATCAAGATAAGAAATCAGCTAAAGCCGCTTCGGACATTAAAGAATTTATTATGGCCATGTGGGATGAGTCCAGATCCCATTTTTGGTCAGGAGTTAATTTAAAAACCGGAGTCATCAACAAAGACGAGCTTTATCTAGATAATCAAACCTGGAGTCTTCTCGCCTTAGATGTAAAAACCCTCAAGGACATGAAGGTAAAAGAAGCCCTTACACTCAACTGTGATTCGTTTCTCATTGAGCACGAAGGAATACTAGGGTTTATGGACACCAAACCTACGAATCGTCCTTCAAAATTTAAGTTCGTATGGTCTGAAGGATCGGCCGGTCAAATCCTGGCAATGGGTAGATACAATGAAATAAAGCAGGAAAAATTCAGCTGCGACGGAATGGCTTCTCAAACTATGCTGAAAAATATCAGTAAGATGAAAAATAAAGATGGGGGCATCGCCTACGCCACCTCAACCAGCAACCCCGATTTTACCACCTCTTCTTCAGTTGCAGGAACCGCTTGGTACTACTTTGCAGCCAATAACATCAACCCCTTCGAACTAAGCCTTGAATAATTTACTATTCGATTGATGGAGTGGATCACTTCTGAGAGAGTCCTGCGAAAATCAGGAGTTCTTGCATGAAAGGTCTATTGTCTTTAATTTTACTTTGCTGCACATTATCGGCTCGGGCAGATGTGACCTACCCAGTGAATAATTTTAAATACATCTCAGATTGGGACTACCGGGAAGAGGTTCAGGAGTCAGATAAATTTGTGGTGATGATTTTTTCGAGCAAGACATGTCTTGAAAGAGTCATTATCGAGAGATCTTGTTTTCTTTTTGAAAAAAAGCTTGATTACTTCATTCCCTCTTTTTCGCCGAAAATAAAAGTCGTTGGATTTAATGCCTATTTTGATAACTACACCGTTGTGTCACAGTTTAATATTCAAAAGATTCCGACTGTCATCATTCTTAAAAACAATCAAATCCTTAAGCGCTTTGAGGCGACTTATGCCCAACCAGATATTAACAATGGTCGCATGGACTGGCAGGATGAGCTTTTAAAAGAAGTGGTGAGTACCCTAAACCAGATTCATTAAGACTCTAACTCTTTTAATTTCACTTCATACTTGGCCATAAGGTCATCATACTTCGTGGTGACTTCAGTTAATTCTTCAAAAGACTTATCTATTTTCTTTTTGACTGATCCCAAACGTTGAGATGTTTCCTGGATTTTTTTAGAATCGCCCTTAGTTGAGCGCTCAATGAGTTCCGCTTCAAGCAATGGTTGTTCTTCTTCCAGTTTAATAATCGCGAATTCTAGATATTCCATGCGTTTTTTCAGTGAAGACGTTTCTCGACTTCGCTCGATGATCATTTCTGATCTCAAGCGCTTTGTTTCCTGCCGAGAGGGCTTCTCTCTTGAAACTCCAGGAGAAGACGTCTCATCTTCTTCCCAACCAATTTTCTTTAAAAAATCATCATAAGTTTCAGAAAGATATTCCACTTTACCATGGTGATAAACAATGAGTTTAGTGGCCACTTCTCGCAGCATTGATTCGGAATGGGTAACGATAACTACGGCACCAGGGTAATTCTGTAATTCGAGCGTGAGAGATTCAACAGATTCTTGGTCCAAATGGTTGGTAGGCTCATCAAGTAAAAGTAAATTACACGGCTTGGCCAAAAGCTTGGCCAAAAGAACGCGTGCTCGCTCTCCACCTGAGAGGACTTTAATTTTCTTCTTTGCGAGATCCCCTGTGAACATCATGGTTCCGCAAATACTGCGAACTCTTTGCTGTCCTAGATTAACGTCAACAGAACCAACCTCTTCTTCAATGGTGCTTTCCATGTTGAGACGATTGATATTGGTCTGACCAAAGTGACCAATTAACAGATTCACGTTGGGTGAGATCTGACCCTGACGAGGCTCGAGTTCTCCGGCCAATAGATTTAATAAAGTCGATTTGCCTTTTCCGTTTTTCCCGATGATGGCAATTTTGTCACCTTTAAGAATCGGAAAGCTGATATCTTCCAGAAGATTTTCTTCATTATAACCAAAAGAAAGGTTCTTGGTTTCCATGAGAGTTTTCCCAGGACATTCTTTATGATTAAATTCAAAGTCTAAAGTCGAAATCATCGCGAGGGCATCAAGCTCTGGCATTTTTTCAAGTAATTTCATTCGGGATTGAGCTTGAGTTGCCTTACTGGCCTTGGCCTTAAAACGCGCCACAAACTCTTCTAGATCTTTTCGTTTTTTCTCACTATTAACGCGAGTTTTCTCATACATCTCTTCTTCAAGCAAAATTTGTTCAAAGTATTTAGAAGAAGGTCCTTTAATTTTAAATACTTTTTGACGCCAAATCCCCATGGTGTGAGTGGTGACTTCATCCATGAAACCACGATCATGGGTAATAATCACAAGCTCTCCGCGAAAGTTGCGCAGAAACTTAGAGAGCCATCGCATGGAAACAATATCAAGATAGTTGGTTGGCTCATCCAGCAGAAGACAATCAGGATCGGCCAGTAAGACTTTAGCGAGATTTAACCGGATCTGATAGCCGCCAGAGAAGTCAGAGGGAGGACGAGAAAAATCCTCCATTTTGAATCCTAGACCAAGCAGCATTTTTTCAACTTTATATTGATCAAATTCTGCTTCACCAGTCAAAGCGGTCATGCATTCTTCAAGAATAGTGGGGTGAGAAAATTGCAAATGCTGCTTAAGTGTTCCGGTCTTATAGTTTTTAGGGATAATCACGTTCCCGGCATCGGGCAGCTCTTCGCCTAATAAAATTTTAAAGAGTGTTGTTTTACCAGTACCGTTGCGACCAACTAATCCAATTCTTTCGCCCTTTCCGATCGTAAAGCTAATATCTTCGAACAAAATTTGTGTTCCGAATCCTTTAGCAAGACCTACAACTTGAATCATGGCGTGTTTCCTGGGGCAATTATTGGAGAGGAAGTTGGTGCTACTGGTGAGGCCTGAGCTTCTTCAGCTGGGGCAACTAAGGCACCATCATTTGGGGCGACTATAACTTTCAGCTTATCAACTTGCAACTTCAAAACCATTTGGCAGCGCTGGGCATAGGTTTTAATAGCTTCTTCTCTGTCTGCGAGGAGAAACTTGTCTAAAGTAATGAGCCTTTCGGCAAGTTCATTGTACTTTTCTTCAACCGGCAGATTATCACCTAGATTCATGATGATCATGCAGTTGATATCACTTGATTTTGAGTAGAGAGCAAGAAATTCGGCTAAATCGATATCAATAGCAAATGAGAAAAACCTTTTAAGCATTTCAAGGTTTTCACCTTTAAGGGATTTCATCATTTCCATCAAAAACTCATGCGTGACTTTGTTTCTTTGTACCAAGAGATCGCGCCACCGATAAAGACTCGATTCTAAATCACGATCTAATTTATCTGTAAACATCGTCGGATGAGTACGTAGCAGTTCAATCGCCTTATTTTTGAAATTAACATCTGGGACGTTGGAAAAATCATTTAGGATGGAGAGAAAAGTTTTTCGAGGTGTCGCTTGGGAAGACAGCTCTTTGCCAGCTGGAATGATCTCGCTACTTGGAATATCCTCGCCAGGGTTGATTTCGTTGGAACTGTTTTGATACTTTGTGGCGGTTTTATCAAATAGCCTAAGAATGACGTCTATTCTCACAAGGATGACAACCACAATCAAAATTACGACATATTTCATGACAAAAGGATAAACGAAAACTTACAATCTCGCTATGGTTTCTCACACTGATCTTTTGCAATACATAACTCCAGTCGACTGGATCATTTTTTTTCTCGTCTTGGCCGCTACGCTGGCTTCTGTCCTCTATGGTCAGTCTCTTAAATCCCAATTAACTGAAAAAGAAAAAAATAGTCCAGTTGAACTACTTTTAATGGGGAGAAAACTGACTCTTCCTATCTTCGTAGCGACCTTAGTTGCCACTTGGTATGGCGGGATTTTTGGAGTCACGGCCCAAACTTTTGAGAAAGGAATTTACAATTTTCTTACTCAAGGGGTTTTTTGGTACTTGAGCTACCTTCTTTTTGCATTTTTTTTAGTCAAAAAGATTCGCTCCCACAATGCGATGACCATAGCTGGTTTAGCCGGACAGCTCTTTGGCCCTCAAGCAGAAAGACTGACTGCTAGTTTAAATTTTTTAAATCTCTTACCCCTTGCCTACACCATTAGCTTAGGACTTTTTCTTCAGGCATTATTCGGGGGCACACTTTTTTTAAATACGACTATTGGCGTAGGTATTGTCACTTTATGGTCGCTATGGGGTGGTTTTCGTGCCGTCGTTTTTTCAGATCTTGTTCAATTTGTGTTTATGATTTTAGGAGTGGTGTTAGTCGTAGTTTTTGCTTGGGCCAAGATGGGAAGTCCCTTAACTTTGATGAATCAACTTCCTGCGAGCCACTTTGACTGGACTGGGGGAGAAACCCTTTCTTCCATACTCGTCTGGGGATTTATTGCTCTTTCTACTTTAGTTGATCCTAACTTTTATCAAAGATGTTTAGCTGCAGAATCTGACAAGGTTGCTAAAAGAGGGATTCTCATTTCAACAGTCATTTGGTTTTTCTTTGATTGCTGTACTACTTTGGGCGCTCTCTACGCGAGGGCCGCCTTGCCGGAGGCCAATCCACAAAACGCTTATTTGCAATTTTCGATGCAACTCGTTCCGCCGGGAGTTCGCGGATTAATTCTTGCAGGAATTCTCGCTACAATCCTTTCAACTCTTGATGCCTACTTATTTAACGCTGCCACTTGTTTGAGTTATGATTTTTTAAATCTCAAAGAACGATTTAAATTATGGCATCATCACATTGCTCTGATTTTTGTAGCAATTCTTTCCATTTTTCTAGGTGCTTATTTTGATGGCAACATCATAGAAGTTTGGAAAACCTTGGGAAGCTTTTCGGCTGCTTGCCTACTTTTTCCTTTGCTTTTGGGCCAGTGGCGGCCAGGAGCTATTTCCCAGAGAAGTTTTTGCTGGGCGGTATCATTTGGTTGCATTGGAATTGTGGCATGGCGTGTTTTAAACCAAGTTTATAGTATTGCCCCTATAGATGAGTTCTATATAGGTCTTCTTCTTACAACTATTCCTCTTTTGCCTTCACTCCTGCTAAAAAAAGCCTAAACAAGCTCAAATGCTTCAGAGCGCATTAGGTGCGCTTTTAGGTATTTCCTGCTATGTTCTTTTGATATTTTTAAGAGCTATTTGTTAACCAAAGGATATGTGTGA
>CANFNN010000166.1 GCA_947448095.1 Bacteriovoracaceae bacterium
ATTTCACCAATAACTTTAAACTTAATATTATTTGAGAGGATTTTTTGTTTTTCTTTAAGAAGAAATTTCTTAAGTAATTTAAATAGAATAGAAACTTCCTCAATCGGTCGACTCCAATTTTCTGTCGAAAAAGCATACAGAGTAAGCGCCTTAAGACCTAAATCATCAGCCGATTGAACAATATCAGAAACAACCGCAGAACCACGAATGTGACCCCAAATACGAGGCCTCAAGCGTTGGTTGGCCCAACGCCCATTTCCATCCATAATAATAGCGACATGTTTAATTTGAGACATAATTAGACTGTCAGAAGTTCTTTTTCTTTAGCATCAACGATTTTATCAACATCTTTAATGAAGTTGTCGGTGATTTTTTGAATCTCTTCTTGAATCTTTTTAGATTCGTCTTCTGAAATCTTTTTATCTTTTTCGCTCAATTTCACTTTGTCGTTTTGTTCACGGCGCACATTCCTGATAGCAACTTTGGCGTCCTCACCAAGTTTCTTCACATCTTTCACGAATGCTTTACGCTTATCTTCAGTCAAAGTAGGAAAAGAAATACGGATAATATTCCCATCATTTCCTGGAGTAAGACCAAGGTTGGCTCCCAGAATAGCTTTCTCAATTGATCCAATGAGAGTTTTATCGAAAGGCTGAATCTGAAGGAGACGAGCTTCCGGGGTAGAGATTTGCCCCATATTTTTAATGGGAGTTGGTGTGCCGTAATAGTCCGCCATGATGCCATCGAGAACTGAAGCCGTAGCACGACCTGTTCTCACCTTAGTCATTTGGTTTTGAAGCGACTTAATCGCTTTGTTCATATGTTCATCAAGAATAGGTTTTAGTGTTTTCATCATAACCTGGCTCTCCTTACATTTTCTTTGTTACAAGTGTTCCGATTTTTTCACCGTTTACCACTCGGGCTATATTGCCTGCTTCAAACATATTGAAAACTACAATATCCATGTTGTTATCCATGCAAAGAGTGATCGCAGTTGAATCCATTACTTTTATTTCTTTATTGAGAACTTCTATGTAAGAAAGTTCATCAAACTTTTTAGCATTTTTAAATTTCATAGGATCTTTGTCATAAATCCCATCTACTTTCGTGGCTTTCATAATCAGATCAGCATGAATTTCATTTGCTCTAAGAGCTGCTGTCGTATCTGTTGTGAAGTAAGGATTTCCTGTTCCTGCAGCGAAAATCACCACTCGTTTTTTTTCAAGGTGGCGAACAGCTCGTCTGCGAATATAAGGCTCAGCAACTTCTTGCATCGCTATGGCAGAGAGAACTCTCGTATAAACATTTTTTCTTTCAAGAGCATCTTGCAGAGCAAGTGAGTTAATCACTGTTGCCATCATCCCCATATAATCTGAAGTGGCGCGGTCCATCCCTGATGTAGCACCTGCAACACCACGGTGAATATTTCCTCCGCCTACAACAATCGCAATTTCACAGCCCGTTTTTTGAAGAGTTGCAATTTCCGAGCTAATTGTTGTGAGGATATCCCCACAAATACCATGGCCCTGATCACCGGCAAGAGCTTCACCTGATAATTTGATTAATACGCGATTATATTTCATTGGCACCTTTAAATAGAAAGAGGGGACTTAAATAAGTCCCCTCTTCTTTAAAACTCTTTAGAAATTAATTTTGTCCTGAAGACAATCGAGCAACTTCAGCTGCGAAGTCGTCTTCTTTTTTCTGGATACCTTCACCAAGCGTAAACTTAGTGAACTTAGTAACCTTAATAGAAGCGCCAACTGCTTTAGCAGTATTCTCGATCAATTTGCTAACAGTAATGTCAGGATCTTTAACGAACGATTGCTCATAAAGACAAACATCTGAAGCAAGTTTAGCAAGTTTACCTTTAACGATATTTGGAATCATTGCTTCTGGTTTACCTTGCTCTTTTAATTGAGCAGCATAAATCTCAGCTTCTTTGGCTTTGAAATTTTCATCAATTTCATTTCCGTTAAGGAATTGAGGGTTAGCAGCAGCAATTTGCATACAAAGATCTTTAACCATATCTTTGAAAGCTTCGTTACCGTTAACGTCTTTATCAGTTTCAACCTTACAAAGAACGCCAATTTTACCAGAGTGAACGTATGAACCAATCATTCCGTTACCTTCAAGCTTCATAAGATCAATACGACGGACATCGATTTTTTCTCCGATCTTAATAGTAAGCTCAGAGATCATATCGTTAATAGTTCCAGTTGCTGTCTTACAAGCAAGCAAAGCTTCAACTGTAGTCACATTATTATCAACAACTGCATTAACAGCAGTGTTTGCAAATTTCATGAAGTCATCGTTTTTAGCAGCGAAGTCAGTCTCAATGTTTACTTCTACAACTGATGCTGTATTGCCTTTAACAACGGCCAAAACAACACCTTCAGCAGCAATACGAGATTGCTTTTTAGCTGCGGCAGCAAGACCCTTAGCACGAAGATAATCAACTGCTTTCGCAACATCACCAGTGCATTCATCAAGGGCTTTTTTACAGTCCATCATTCCTGCGCCAGTAGTTTCACGAAGATTTTTTACGTCAGTAGCTGTATATGCCATGGTAATATCCTTTAAATTTTAAAATTAAGCTTCAGTCTCATCAGCACCTTGAAGATCGATGTCTTTAGAGTACTTAGCAAGAATTTCGTTCTCAAGAGCCATATCGCGGTTATCTTCAGAACCATCATCTTTACGAGCTTTAGATCCGCCTTCAGTGATAGCGTTAGCGAAGTAGTCTAAGAAAAGAGTGATTGATTTAAGAGCATCATCGTTTCCTGGAACAACATATTCGATACCAGTAGGGTCACAGTTAGTATCTGTAACAGCAACAACTGGAATTCCAAGAACGTTAGCTTCTTTAACTGCAATGTGCTCATTGTTTGGATCGATGATGAAAATAGCTCCTGGAAGCTTTCTCATATTCTTGATTCCGCCCAAGTTTTTTTCTAATTTAGCGACTTCTTTTTCTACGTTAGATTGCTCTTTTTTAGTTAGAAGCTTGTAATCACCGTTTTCTTTCATCTTTTCAACTTTACGAATTTTGTCGATAGAAAGAGCGATAGTTTTGTAGTTTGTAAGCATTCCGCCGAGCCAACGTGAAGTAACGTGGAAAGCGCCACAACCTTCTGCAGTTTTCTTAACCATATCTGCAGCTTGTCTTTTTGTACCAACGAAAAGAACTGATTTTCCTGCAGCAGAAGTCTTCTTCAAAAACTCATAAGCTTTTTCGGCCATAGGAAGTGTTTGTTGAAGATCAATGATGTAAATACCGTTACGTTCACCGTAAACGTATTTTTTCATCTTTGGGTTCCACTTGTGTGTTTGGTGACCGAAGTGAGCTCCGGCTTCAAGCAATTGCTTGACTGATAAACTGTTAGACATAGAAATCTCCTCTGGTGGTTGTTATCGAATCACTTCTTGCCACGTAAAAGTGGACCTACCAGTTGAAGTGATTAGATTTCCCCTAATGGGGATGTAAAAAACGGGTCCCATGTAGATAACACATGGACCCGTTTACGACAAGATTATTGAGAGTGAAATCAAGGCATTGAATCGTTCGGAGGAGGTACTAAAACTTTACGAGGTTTGGAACCTTGAGCAGGTCCGACCACACCATGACGCTCCATTTCTTCGATTAAATTGGCAGCACGGTTATAACCAACACCTAGTCGCCTTTGTAAAAATGAGGCACTCGCAACCCTATGCATTGCGACACAATGAACAGCATCGTTGTATTTCTCATCCTTTAGCGGACCACCCGTACCATCCGTAGTAATCCCCTCAACATCGTCATCGGCTACGCCGTTATTTTGGATAAACTCCATTGCATCGGTATTAAATTGGGCTGGTAAGGTCGCAAGCTTATCAACCAAGGCTTCAATTTCATCTTCATGAACATAAGCTGAGTGCATTCGAAGGATATCAATACCCTGTTTAAAGAGCATGTCCCCTTTACCCAATAATTTTTCCGCACCCATGCCGTCCAAAATAACGCGGGAGTCAATATTGGTAAAAACACGAAAAGCCACTCGAGTAGGAAAATTGGCCTTAATTACACCTGTGATAATGTCAGTTGAAGGACGTTGAGTAGCAAGAACAATGTGAATTCCTGAAGCTCTCGCTTTAGCGGCCAGTTTAGAAATTGCCACTTCAATCGCCTTACCAGATTTAGAAAGCATGAGATCGGCGAATTCATCTACAACAATCACGATAAATGGTAATTCAAAATCAAGCGTATCTGAGTCAGGGTAGTATTTACTAATTTTACAAGTTAACTCTGGCCCCGCCGTTTTTACTTTTTTATTAAAACCATCAATGTTCTTCACACCAAAATCTTTTAAAAGCGTATAGCGTCTTTCCATCTCCTCAATCGCCCACATGAGGGCAATAGAAGCAATTTGAGGATCTGTCACTACTGGCATCACAAGATGAGGCAATCTTTGATAAAGGGCAAGCTCGAGCTGCTTAGGATCTAACATGATCAAGCGTAATTTCTTAGGAGAAAATTTAATGATCAGTGAAATGAGTAAGGTATTGATGAAGACTGATTTCCCCGCGCCAGTTGTACCAGCAACTAAAAGGTGTGGAGTCGCGGCTAAATCGATGACTGCTGGATCTCCATAGGCATCTTTTCCCATGGCGATTGGAAGCCTGTAACTAGGATTATTGAAATGTGGAGATTTTAAAACTTCATCAAGATAAATCACGTCGCGTGGATTTCGAGGTACTTCAATACCAATAGTAGACTTACCTTTCATAGGATAAACCATACGAATAGGAGCACCCATAAGTGCAAGAGATAAATCATCAGTACGATTAGTAACTCCCGTTACTTTTACTCCGGCCCCAAGCTCAAGCTCAAAAGTATCAACTACTGGACCTTTTAAAACATTGATGATCTGAGCTGAAATATTAAATTCTTTTAGCTTCTCTTCAATAGCGCGGGCAATTTTATTAAAGTATTGATCATCGGGATCTTTAAACTGATTAGTCTGATTTTTTTGAGTAATACAATTGATAAGCTCATCACTTTCAAAAAACTTATCTTCAGAGCTTGAATGATTAGACTGAAAAGGACTCTCTACCTCTTCGAACTCTGACTCTTCATCTGATTCAGCTTCGTCTGTATCATCTATTTGAGAATCATCAAATTCATCTGAATCAGCATCAGCATCAGCATCAGATAAATCACTATTCTCATCTAATGCAACAATAGAGACTTCTTCAGTTACAGACGGGACATCTGAGTCTAAAGGCATTGACCGCTTAACTTCTGATACCGCCCCAGCTCCAGAAATTTTCATTTTTCTAGGAACATTCAGAGGTGCTAATTCTTTTTCTGTAAAACGACCCAAAAGCGAAGACAGTTTTAATTTCAAATCATTGAGATATTTTTTACCATCAAACTTTGTCAAGGCAGAGTAATCTGCGTCCTTTATAAAATTGAAAAGAATCACTATTTTCTTCTTGAGATAACTGCAAGTCTTAAAAAATTTCTTTTCAGAGACGAGATAAAAGAAACTAGCACCAAGGATAAAAACAGAGCTAACCACAGTTAAGACGCTCAGATTTTCTTTTAAGAGAAAGTAGAGACCTTCACCAAGAGTTTCTGGAAATATTAAATAACAAAGAAATAAAGTTAATGGCAAAAGTGCTGCAATAACGATTTGATTTTTAAAGTCTTTATTTTTAGTTAAAACAAATGAGTGTAAAACCGCAAAGGCAACGAAAGAGATGGTAACCCAAATACCACACCAGTAGCCAAAATTTGCTAAGAGGCTAAAAAAATAATAAGTAAAAAAATTAATTGATTGGTTTTGAAGTGCAATTTCATAATAATTGTCGGGCAAATTTTCCCGATAATAAAAGTAAATGAGATTCAAAGTCGTCAAAATAAACAAAGTATAAAGCTGTACTCTTAAGATTTTCTTTTCCATTTCTAAATTGTATGAAGCGTTAAGAAGAAGTGCAAGGAATTGAATCTATATAACTAGAATATTTTGATCAAAAGATTATACCGCAGAGCAGTTTAGAAAAATTCCCTTAAAGCAATTAAAAAAACAAAGGTTATCAGATGGATTTTTTGTATCTGCCAGAACGGCAATAGAATGGATGTGACAGATAAAAACAAAGAAGCCCTCTTTCGAGGGCTTCTTTTATAATTTAGAGGGTGCATCTTGCTATTCTGACACCAAGTTCCCCTGGCACTACCTTCGCCGCAAATGAGCTTGACTTCCAGGTTCGAGATGTTACTGGGTATTTCCTCACCGCTATCGACACACCCAAACTGTATTTCAATTTAGGTAAACTCTTTTACAATCACAAAACAAGATAAGCAAGAAAGAATATTGAACCATGTAGTTCCAGATAAAAAACTTCTCTCGAATAAATTCAAGAGACAAGAAAATAAAGCAAAACGGGTTATTAGTATTGGTCAGCTGAACATATTGCTATGCTTACACACCCAACCTATCAAGCTCGTAGTCTACAAGCACCCTTAATAGATATCTAATCTTGAGGAGGGTTTCCCACTTAGATGCTTTCAGTGGTTATCCCGTCCAAACTTAGCTACCCGGCGATGCAGTTGGCACCACAACCGGTACACCAGAGGTTTGTCCAACCCGGTCCTCTCGTACTAAGGTCAGATCCTCGCAAATATCTTACGCCCACGGAGGATAGAGACCGAACTGTCTCACGACGTTCTGAACCCAGCTCGCGTACCGCT
>CANFNN010000167.1 GCA_947448095.1 Bacteriovoracaceae bacterium
TGAAGTTTGAGTCAGAGATCTTGCCCCATAGAGAGCATGTGCCAGGTTGCTAAGGGAGAACAAGAAAAGAAGAATGAGAAATTTAGACTTCATGACAGAGCAGTATCGAAACTCTCATAACGCGGCCAGACAAGTTCAAAATCACTGTAAAATCTACTGTTTACGCGTTGCGTTAAATGTCTTAAGACCCACCCTTTTTATGTCGATAGGCCTTAAAGGGCCAAAAAGATGAATCTAGCGAACCTATTTTATTTGAAAGAGAAGCTTCTGAGTGACCTCAAAAAGGAAATCAGGCCGGAGCAATTTCCCAATCAAGAAGCCTACCTGAATCATCTGAACTCAATGGAAGAAGGTGTGATGAGCTTCTACGCCCAGGCCATGCACCACATGCTAGAAACCATGCCAGAAGAAAAGCTCAAAAAATCCGCTTAACTACCAACGATAAATAGAACTCGCCCAAGTAAATCCAGAACCAAATGCAGCCGAAGCCACGAGAGATCCTTTCTTCAGTTTTCCGGCCTTCACGGCTTCACTCATCCCTATGGGAATCGTCGCTGCAGTCGTGTTGCCGTATTTCATGATGGTATTAAAAACTTTCTCTTCAGGAATTTTCAGTTCCTGAGCAAGCATTTGATTAATGCGAAGATTCGCCTGATGAAAGAGAAATAAATCTATATCTTCTAGCTTGAGATGATTTGTTTCAAGCGCCAGCATAAGGCACTCGCACATTCTTCGAACAGCGTTGGCAAAAACTTTTTTGCCATTCATCGACGGATACTGAAGACCATTTTCAATATCTTGCATGCTAATTCTTTGAGAAGTTCCTAGGCCTGATCCAGGGGCCGCAGTCCAAAGAGCTTTAGCGTTTGAGCCTTCAGCGAATAAATGAGTGGAAAAGATATGAGAATTTTTAGTTTTATCTGTGACGTCTGTGCGGCGAATGACTACTGCCCCTGCGCCATCACCAAAGAGAACAGCAACGTCACGACCTTTAGTGGATTTATCTAAACCTTTTGAGTGAATTTCTGCTCCCACTAAAAGAATTGTTTTGTACTGACCGGATTTAATAAAGGCATCAGCGACACTCATGCCGTAAAGAAAACCGGAGCACTGCTGACGAATATCAATCGCGGGAATATCAGTTAAACCCAGTTTGGGTTGAAGGAAACAAGCGTTCCCAGGGAAATCGTGATCAGGAGAAATAGTGGCAAAGAGCAAACAATCAATTTCGCTCTTATCAATGCCGGCATTCTTAATCGCCTCTTCGCAAGCAACTAAGGCCAGATCACTGGTGGAGGTTTCATCATTGACCCAACGACGCTCTTCAATTCCTGAGCGCTGAACGATCCAGTCATGAGTCGTGTCCATGATTTTTGAAAGATCATGGTTCGTGACCACTTTCTCAGGGACATACATGCCACAACCAATTATTTCTGAA
The DNA here is from genome assembly GCA_947448095.1 of Bacteriovoracaceae bacterium. Taxonomy (GTDB): domain Bacteria; phylum Bdellovibrionota; class Bacteriovoracia; order Bacteriovoracales; family Bacteriovoracaceae; genus Peredibacter. Next base: position 1,439 of record CANFNN010000167.1, read on the forward strand.
CTATACACAAGAAATCCTTTTCTTAATTATTCGGCGAAAGCTTCATTCCACTCTAAATTGTGATGAACTTTCTGAACGTCATCATCACCCTCAAGAACATCAATAAGTTTTTGAAGCTTGAGGTAACTTTCTTTGGTAATTTCTTTCGTATTCAAAGGCAGACGCTCAAGACCTGAATCATCTACTTTAATTTTTAGTTCTTCTAATTTTTTATAAATTGCACCGTACGACTCAACCGGCCCCTGAACAGTTACGTAACCGTCATCAGATTCAACGTCATCGATATTGAAATCAATCAGCTCCATCATCAAATCATCAGTCGACATTTTATTCAGGTTCTCTTCTTTGATGGTGAAAGAAGACTTACGTTCAAAAACAAATTGTAAGCAACCAGATGTACCTAGGCTTCCCCCGTATTTGTTAAAATACGAACGAATGTTGGCCACGGTGCGAGTTGGGTTATCTGTCGCTGTTTCAATAAATAGCGCTACTCCGTCGTTACCATAACCTTCGTAGTTGATCTCTTCGATGATGGCACCATCTTGGCCAAGCCCTTTTTTAATCGCCTTATCAACGTTATCTTTTGGAACGTTGAATTCACGCGCCTTAATTAAAGCAATTTTCAGCGCAAAGTTTGATTCCACTTCGGCATGTCCGGCACTTTTAACGGCCATCAAAATTTCACGTAAAATTTTTGTGTAACTTTGAGAACGCAGCTTGTCGGTAGCCGCTTTTTTCATTTTGATGTTATTCCATTTACGTCCCACGAAGCACTCCTGACAGATTAAAATTTAATGGCAAAATAATACCAATAAAGCAGTACAAAATGCCACGAATTTCCGAACAAAACCGACTAGACTTGTCGGTGTATTTTACGCTTGGTTTCAAGCCTCAACCTAAGTTAAGATAATCAAAACCATGATGGTTTTCAATATCTCAAGGAGTAGAGATGATTCTAAAATTCACGTTGATGGCAGCCGCTACAAGCCTCTACTATTTCGCTCAATATATTCAGTAATTTTTCGTAAAAAGAAACACAAACACTTCTTTGTCGCTGATAGCTATTAGTTCGGATTCTTCAGAATACCCCTCGTCTCTCATGGCCTCTAGGAACCTTTGCAAATAATTGCGTCCCGGATCACTTAGGATGATCTTACCCCCTGGTGCAAGAAACCGTATAAGTCCCTTGGCCACCTCAGAAGCATGCTTACTTTCATAAAGCACATCTGAGCCCATCACAATATCGAACAAACCAATGTCTTGCTTATCTTCCCGCCAATTAAGTCTTTGGTAGCTACAAGTCATACTGGAATGACGACAATTTCTTTGAAAATACTCCTCCACATCAGGATGAAAGTCAGTCGCCAGAACCTTGGCACCCAAGTGGGTTGCCACAAGGGACGGATAGCCCAGTCCGCAGCCTAACTCTAGGACTGATTTATTTTTCACAAGCTTTGGGTTTTGGGCCAGGTACTGTGAGAGGCCCTCGGCCGCAGGCCAAAGAATGCCAAAATAAGGACAAAGATCTTCTGCAAAGGGATCTTTTTGTTCTTCTTCAGTTAAAACTTCACAAATCAGATCAATCGCCTCGTCCAAACTACGAATGGTCTCCATGACATAGAGTTTGTCACCCAGCCTTCGTTGTTGAATAAGTGTTTTATATTGAACTTTGATTGGTCTCATTTTTTTATTGTATACTGCCAAAGATGAACTGGGAAAACTTTCAATTTTTTTATACTGACCACATCGAGGTTCCCCTCCCCGATGGCCACCGCTTTCCCATGGAAAAATACCGCCTCTTGCACCAAGCCCTTGTTACAGAAAATATTATCGACCCGTCTCAACTTCATCCCGCTCCTTTTGCCATTGATGATGATCTCTTACGGGCCCACAAGGATTGGTACATCCAAGGTCTCAAAAATAATACGCTGACTGAAAAGCAGTTTAGGCCGATCGGACTCACGTGGTCCAATGAACTGATTCAGCGCTCTTTGGCAGCAGTTGGTGGCTTTATTGAAGTGACTGAATCAGCACTTAGCCGCGGCTATAGCGCACTTCTCGCAGGCGGCACTCATCATGCTCATGCGGATCAAGGCGAAGGCTATTGTCTTTTGAATGATTTTGCCTGTGCCGCTCTTCGACTTCTAGAGCTCGAAAAAGTCAAAAAAATACTTATTATTGATCTTGATGTTCATCAGGGCAATGGCAACAGTTCCATCCTTGGCAATAGGAGTGATGTTTTTATTTTAAGTTTGCATGGTGAAAAAAATTATCCCTTTCGAAAAGTCCCCTCTCATCTTGATGTTTCTTTGATGCCTGGATCAACTGATGAAGTGTATTTACAAGCTCTGAGGCAAGCCCTTGATCAAATTGAACCCGTGTTTAATTTTGACATGATCTTTTATCAAGCAGGAGTCGATAACCTGAAAGAGGATTCACTAGGGACGCTTGATTTGTCCTTTGAAGGACTAATGAAAAGAGACCAAATGGTTTTTGAATTCGCTAAAGGCAAACCTCTGGCAATGGCCATTGGTGGCGGATACGCCAAACCGATTGAGCTCACGGTAAGAGCCCACGTGAATACATTTAAAGTCGCAAAAAATTATTTTTAAACAAAGTACTTCGTTTCAAGCGCCAACCATTCTTTGCCAAGTTCTTCGGCCTGATTATTTAGGGGAACATTGAGTTCTCGCAAAACTTCTTGAGCTAAAACTGATCCACCTTTCATTTTAAGAAACCGCACCTTCACGAGCCCTGTTGCCATCAGATCTCCTCGACAAACAAATTTTTGTTGAATAAAAAAATTCTTCTCATCATGCCCGATCACTTGTGTTTGAATGCTAAATTTGTCCCATAATTTAAGCGAGCGGCGAAATTTAATGGTTTCACCAACCACCACTGAATACCATCCCAGTTTGCGAGACTTATCATAAACCCCGTTTCGAAAGATCATATTCCAGCGACCAAAATCCATGAGCGAAAAATACACGCCATTATTAACGTGCCAAAGAAGATCAAGATCAGTGGGAAGCACTCGCATCGAGTGCTCCGTCATATCATTGAATTCAGCTTTCGCTAAAAACTTTTTCACCAGAAACATCCAAATGGTTCTAAACATCATGTGCATAAACTATCTCTCAATAATGGCAGCAACACCCATGCCGCCTGCGGTACATATACTAATTAATATTCTGCCCTGACCTTTTTGTTTGAGAATCTTCGCCGCTGTGGCAATGATTCTTCCCCCAGTTGCCGCAAATGGGTGTCCGAGAGCAAGACTGCCCCCTTTGACGTTCATTTTTGAGCGGTCAATGGATCCCATCGCCTGATCCAGGCCTAGAACTTTTTTGCAGTAATCAGCATCTTCCCATGCTTTCAATGTACAAAGCACTTGGCCTGCAAAAGCTTCATGAATTTCATAGAAATCAAAATCCTGAAGAGTCAGGTTATTTCGGGCCAGCATTTTTGAAACGGCCACGGTTGGCGCCATGAGAAGTCCCGCCCCATGCACAAAGTCCACGGCTGCCACTTCTGCATCTACAAAATACGCCATCGCCTCTAGGTTATTTTTTTTCGCCCACTCTTCAGAAGCCAAAAGTACTGCGGAAGCTCCATCCGTGAGCGGAGTGGAGTTTCCGGCAGTCAAAGTCCCCGAAGAGGATTTATCAAAAGCAGGTTTAATTCTCGCCAGTTTTTCTTTGGTCGTGTCCCCTCGAGTAATGGTGTCTCTACTTACACCTTTAAATTCACTCACGAGGTCATCATGAAACCCTTCTTCATAGGCCTTGGCCGCATTCAAGTGAGAATGGTAAGCTAATGCATCTTGCTCTTCACGCGAGATTTTCCATTCTTTTACCATCAGCTCACAGTGATCCCCCATGGAGAGACCCGTGCGAGGTTCTCTCACCGCCGGAACTTGAGGTTTTAAGAGTGAAGGATGAAAAGAGGCCAGGTGCTTTATTTTATCCGGAAGGGATTTTGCGTTTTGAAGTTTAATTAAAAAGTGAGTCAATTTTCTTTGTCCAATCAAAGGAATATCTGAATTAGTATCACTTCCTCCAGCTATCCCGGCATCAATTTGACCGGCCGCTATTTTAAGAGCAATAAGATTCGCGGCTTCAAGCCCCGTTCCACAGGCGCGCTGGATATTTAATCCCGGAGTCGATGGATCTAACTTTGAGCCCAATACCACTTCACGCGAGAGATTCCAGTCAAAAGGATGATTCATCACAGTTCCTGCAATAACGTCCCCTAGAAGTTTTCCCTCCAGATGACATTTTTCGACTAAATGATTAAAGGCCGAACTTAAAAGGTCTTGGTTCGAGGCCCCCTGATAGTTTTGCATGGATTTTACAAAGGGAGTTCTCGATCCGTTAATGATGGCGACTTTATGTTTGAAGCTCATATCTTATCCTTTTTGACAACCGACCGGTCGGTAGGGTAGAATCAGTATAACCGGAGAACCTATCCATGTCTAGTTCCACTAAAGAAGATCTGTTGCATGAGGCCAGTCGCATGCTTCTTTCCAAGGGTTTAAATGGGTTTTCTCTGCAAGAGCTTGCCTCTAAGCTCAACCTTAAAAAAGCCAGCCTCTTCCATCACTACCCTTCTAAAAATGCTCTCGCGGTAGAACTCTATCGTTATTATCAAACGGCATTTTTAAGCTGGACGCAAAAAAACGCTCACCTGAAAGCAGAAAAACAAATCCTGACTTACGCTGAAACTCTCACCACCTGGATCTGTGAAAAACAACGAGTCTGCCCGGTTGGAGCTCTTAGTCTTGAGTGGAGCTTAGTGGATCCAGCACTTCAAGAAGAAATTAAGAAGCTGCACTTGATTCAAAAAGAGTGGCTCACAAATCTTTTTAAAACTATTCAGAAAGAAGATGGTCTGAGACTTCCGGTGAAAGAGGCCGTGATTCGAACCATGGGGCTGATTCAAGGAAGTATTCAGCTTGCGAGGATCAACCATGATTCACAAATGGTGATCAAAAATCTAAGAAGTTATTTAAAAATAATTAAGGAATAATATGAATGTGCACGAATCATGGCTAATATCTTTGGCCCAAACCAAGGAGCAATTAAATGCCCAAGGAATTGATATTCAACTTCCTCCCCCGTCTCAACAAGAACTTCAAATTGAATACCTTGAAGTCATTCCAGGAAAAAAAATTAAGGGAAAAATTCCTTTTCAAAAAAGATTCACAAA
>CANFNN010000168.1 GCA_947448095.1 Bacteriovoracaceae bacterium
CATTGTGAAATTTGCTGAGAAGGCTGAAGCCTTGGGTCATCTCGAAGGCTTTAGCATCACTGAGACACCCTCCAAGCAGGGTCATTATATTTCTATCAACGCCCGAAAGCTGATTAAAAGCACTCAAGAAGTTCTGGATGTATACGAACGGATGAGTACTATTAAAGGTATTATCAGTCTCTAAGGGTGATTAAATGAAGTACAAGACAGCTCTGGTATTGGCCGGTGGGGCGTTCGGAACCTCAATTGGCTTTGTTCTTACTCAAAATTTCAATAAAGTCATCATTAAGGTCAGATCCCAAGAGATCTATGACGAAATTAATCGCGGTGAAAATACCACTTATCTTCCTGGCCAAAAACTTCCCGCTTCTCTCAAAGCGGCTTTAACTTGGGATGAAGTAGAACAAATTAAGCAAGGAGATATTGAACTCATTATCTCTGGTCTTCCCATGGCAGCGATTGATGATTTTTGCCAAACCAATCACGAAGAATTAAAAAAATTATTAGACACTGGTATTCCTCTCGTGAGTCTTGCGAAAGGAATTGATCATGAAACACTTAAGCTTCCCGATGAAATATTTAGAACGCATTTCGAAGATTACCGTAAGCAGCTCATGTACTTATCTGGTCCATCATTTGCGAAAGAAATTCTTGATAAACAAATCACGATTGTCTCGATTGCCGGCGAGGATAAGGTAAATCTCTTAAACGCCTGCGATATGCTCGGAACTGATTTTTTTAAGGCCCTTCCTACGACTGATGTCAAAGGTGTGCTCTTGGGGGGATCCCTGAAAAACGTCATCGCCATTGCCGGCGGGATCATGGAGGGGCTAGGCTATAACCATAACACCCGGGCTGCTTTGATTACTCGTGGGATTGTTGAGATGCTTCGCTTTGGAAGTTTTTTTGGAGCAAGACCTGAGACTTTCTACGGACCGAGTGGCATGGGGGATTTGATTCTCACCACGACGGGGGAACTATCAAGAAATAAATCTTTTGGTATTGAGATCGCGAAGGGTAGAAAGCCTGAAGACATTATTCGCGCCTCAAAATCAGTGGTCGAGGGCTATAAGACGGCTAAGGCCGCTCATTTTCTGGCCGAGAATAAACACATAAATGCGCGCATTTTTACTGGTCTGTATAAAGTCTTATATGAAGGTCATGATCCGAAAGAAGTGATTCAGGCCCTTATGATGCTGCCACCAAAATTTGAAGACGAATAAATCTTAATTAAAAGCCTTTTCAATTTTTCCAAGACTAATCGTTTCACCTAAGAAAACGACTTCGCCGTCTGCCTTTTGAATAAAGTAGGCAGGCACACCCACGGCCCCGTAGCGTTTGAGGTAATGAGTAATATTGTCGTCACGTTTAGTCCAATCAGCGCGAAGCAGAGTGATGTTATTTTTTTTCGCATAGTCTTCAAAGGCGTTTGTTTCGAGCACAAATTTTTTATTCACCTTACAAGTCAGACACCACTCGGCAGTGAAATCCATGAAAACAAGTTTGCCTTTTTCTTCAGCGAGTTTTGCCTCTGACCAAGCCTTCCACAGACTAGTTTTAGGAATCTCTGAGGCCATGGCCCTGAGTTCAAGATTTTTCAGGGCAAAAACTGTCTGAGTCAGAGGGATGAGAAAAATCGCTACCAAAAGTAATTTGTGATGAGAGATTTTCTTCATAAAAAAGAAAGCAAAAAACCACAATACAAAAATAAGGTTAATCTTCCAGCTAATGACATCAAAATTCACTAGGCTCACAAACACGTCATAGAGCCAAATCACAGTCACAAGAAGTGAGAGTCCCAGAAAGTATTTTAATTTTTCCATCCAAGCTCCTGGCCTAGGAAAAATTGAAATACTCTTAGGAAATAGCGCCGTTAATAAAAAAGGAAAGGCCAGACCCAGACCTATAAAAAAGAACATCAAAAAAATGGTTGAGGTGGTGGTGGTAAAGGCAAATGTCAGTGCGGTTCCTAGAAACGGTGCCGAGCAGGGAGTTGAAAGAATCGTCGTAAGGACTCCGCCAAAAAAATCTCCCACGATTCCTTCTTCAGTTTGGGCGTTTCCCAGTTTTGATCCACCCGGAGTAAAGAATTCAAAAAGACCAAAGAGATTAAGACTTAGAATAAAAAGGATCAGCATCATGGAGAAAATAAAAATCGGAGATTGAAGCTGAAAGCCCCATCCGACTTCTTCGCCCGTGGCCTTGAGGCCTGCTATGAGGCCCGCTAGCACCATAAAGGTCGTGATTACGCCGGCAGTGTAGCTTAAGTTATGGCGCAAGAGCTGCTTTCTTGAATAGTCCTGATGACGAATCAGGCTGAATAGTTTGAGCGAGATCACGGGTAGTACACAAGGCATGAGGTTTAAAATGAGTCCACCTAAAAACGCCAGGAGCAGGTAGTGGAAAATATTCATCCCGTGAGAAGATGCTTCTGTCACGGCACCGATTTTATTTGCTGAATCAAGTGGGGTGAGTTTTTTATAGAACTGATCAAGCGTAGGTGTAGTGAGAGAAAAATCTTTGATCTTCAAAATAACTTTTTGAATTTTAAGGGACCCCGGTGGATTGAATAAAAAAGGTAGCTCATAGTTTTTAGGAAAACTTCCTGAAGTAGGTAAAGGTACTACCGGCTCTTGGTATTCCCCGTCCCATTCTATTTCTGTTTTCCCGTAAAGAGTTTCCCCGTCCGCATAAAGGGTTTCACGTTTGTAACCAAACGGAGGATAAGGAAAGGCCGTCATGAGGTAGAGCTTTCTCGGAAGCTGAGTGTTCTTGATTCCTTTCAGGGAGTAATGAAGAGTCAGAAGGTTCTGATCTTTTACGCGCGTGAGGGAATACTCAAAATTACTGGGAAGAGTTGCTTCGACCGGAAGATTTTCAAAGGCAGCTTTGAGTTCACTTTCTGAGTAAGCATTCGTTGTTCGGTTAGAAACAAATAATTGATCGGCCTTAAGACTCAGTTTGGCCTCTCCTGGAATACAGATATCTTTACAGATCAAGACAGTGATATCAGCTTCAATTGCTGATTTCACTTCATCAAAGAAAAAGTGCTGAGTTCCTTCGTATCCAATCGTCAGAATATCTCCAGCTTCCAGATGTTTTTCCGGAGCCGGCCACTCGTAGGTTTTTAAAGAAAGTGGTTTTTTCTCACTTGATAAAAATTTAAAGGATGAGGCAATACCTGCGTCCCCAGGATTTTTCCAATAGGTATGCCAGCCCTCATCGTGCTTGATGGTGAGGACTAATTTATTTTGAAAGCGCTGAAGCGAAACAGTGGCATGGTCTTCGGCCGCAAATAAAGAAAATGAAACTAATAAAAAACTGAAAAGAAATTTCAACATACTGACCCTTTGTAGAACCTATCCCCTTAAGGCATAATGGAGCGGGGGATTGAAAATGAGTTATCCGTCTAAAATTATATGCCTGACTGAAGAAACCGTCGAGACTCTGTACCTATTAGGTCGATCTGACCTTATTGCCGGTGTTAGTAAATTTGTGGAGCGTCCCCCCGAGGCCAAATTGAATCACCCCATTGTAAGTCAATTTGTTCGCTCGGATATTGAACAAATCCTAAGCCTCATGCCTGATCTGGTCCTGGGCTTTTCTGACATTCAAAAAGATATTGCTCGCGAGCTCGTGGGTCTTGGGCTGAATGTCTTTGTAACGAATCAGCGCTCACTTCAGGAGATTTTGGATCAGATCCTGCTTCTGGGCCGCTTGATTGGTGAGGAAGAGAAGGCGACAAAATTAGTAGTCGAGTTCTCGCGAAAGCTTGAGGACTTTCGCCAAAAATCCAAAGGCAAAGCTCCGGTTAAAGTCTATTTTGAAGAATGGGATCATCCTCGCCTGAGCTGCATTCAGTGGGTTTCAGAGCTAATTGAGGCGACAGGGGGAGTGAATATCTTTAAGCATAAAACAGGAAGCCTCGCTAAAGAGCGCGCGGTGACGGACGAAGAAGTCGTAGCACTTAACCCGGACGTGATTATTGGGTGCTGGTGTGGCAAAAAAGTCGAGACCGATTCCTTTGCTAAGCGCCCTGGATACCAGAAAGTGAACGCGATTAGAAATCAGCAAGTCTTTGAAGTCGATCCCGCGATCTTTCTTCAGCCCGGGCCGGCGCTCTTTGTTGATGGACTTAGTCGGATGTTCTCCCTCTTGACGACTAAAAATTAAGGATCATATTTAAATCTATGAAACGGATGTACGTCACTCTAGGCATTATTCTTATCGCACTTGTTTGGGCCGTGGCGGCGCTTAGCCAAATGGGCTCTTCGCAAGATACGGCAAAATCTCAGGGCTTTGACCGCATGAAGCGGCGAATGGAGCTGCGTGAAGAGATGCACCGAAGAATTCGCGACAAGCTCATTAATGGCAGAGGTGATGATCAGAATATGTTCAAGGATCTGGAGCAGGAGTTTGAAGATACCATGTCGGAATCTTTTTCTGGACTCGCGGAGTTCAGTCAGGGCAGTTCTCAGTTTCAGTCTGAGTGGTTAGAAACAAAGGCCGGAAGAACTCTGGCCATTACACCTAAAGATCAAAACCAAAAAATCAATATTGATGTGAATGCTCTAGTCATTACCATTAAAGGTGAGTCACAGGAAAAATCTGCGAATGGAACTTTTTCCTCGGCGTTTTCGAACAGCTTTCCTGTACCTGATGACTGTGATGGAACGAAAGTAAAAATGAATTCAAAAGACGGAAAACTTCTGGTTGAAATTCCCTTCAAGGTCTTGAAGCAAGAAGTGAGAAAGCCTCTTCCTGCTTCTAAGGGTGACGTTCAGATTTAATTAATTTTGAATACTCTCGGCCATGTGTAAAATCTGGCCATGCAGGTTATTCATCATGGTCGACTTAGTGGTCGAAAATGGTGGGTAGTTAAAAAGGCTGTTGGCCCTGTGGAGATCAAAAGCGGCCACAATTCCTGAGACAATCATCGTTTCATTCGGGCCAATCTCTTTGGCGTACACGACTGAATAATTGCGATACATTAACTGAGAAAAATTCGTCATATCTAAAACCATAAACCGCTCACGACCTGTTCCTTTAACTCCTGCGGATTCATCTTTTAAATAATTCACAAGCTGGATTCCTAAAGTAGTGCTTGAGATTTCTTTGAGCTTAAGGTCAAAGCTTACTTTAAAAGGAATTCCATATGCGTGAACTTTATTAGTCACGCGCCAAGACTCAATATTTTTTTTGCTGATTGCCACCGAGTTGAGCATCGAAGTGATGTAGGCTGCGTTGTTCATTTTCTCAAATGAAAAACTATCCAGGGGCTTTTTAATAATCAGTGCCAGCTTAGAAGCAATGACCTGATTGTTATCCGGATAAAGGGCATTCACACGAGGAAGATCAATCAAGCTTAAATTCGTTTTCACAAAGTCATTCGGTGTGAGCCATTCCATTCCGACTTGAATGCCGCCTGCGCGAATCACGCCGGGGCTAACGGTGAAATCCACACTGGTTTCTTCAGTGGCAGCAAAGGCCAGCTGATTAAAAATTAACAAGACAGAGATAAGCAGTGCCGATTTAGCTTTCATAGGGAGAATCCTTTTCAAAAATCGATGCTCTGGAATTTACTCTGAGAGTGAAAATAAATCATTAGACACTACTGGAACATGTAACACTTACATCCCTTGTAAGTGATTGAAATGAAGGAGAGCAGGGGGGGCGGCAATTTTTTCTAATGATATTGCCGATAAATCCGATAGGAAAAGTGTGCGTAAAACCCCTTTTTGGAGGCCTTTATGGCAAAGACATTAGCACTTTTTTTCGTCCTTGGTTTGATGGTTAGCTGTGCTTCTCACCACAATGAGAGGTCCATCTCTTCGATTGATCAAGCTGAAAAAGAAGCCGGATATCGTTACGAACGAGGATCAGTATACCGTTAATTTCGGGGTTATTAATCTGACAGCGTTACCAAGATTCCAAAGCAAGAGAGGACTTAGTTCCTCTCTTTCTTATTTCTTCTGCCAATCCGGAATGTCTGAAACTTCGTCTAAGACTCTTTTGTAGGAATCAAGCCTTGAGAGTATCAGCTGAGTGTCTCGAAGCTCTGGGTCTAGCTTCTGAAAAAAACAACCCTTGTTATTTTCCTCATGATTACAACTCACAAATTTGCATTTGGTGGCAAATTCCTGAATATCGGAAAAGCTCTGAATCAATTCTTCTTTAGTAAGATCACTTAAACTCATGGAACGAATACCGGGAGAATCAATCAGGGCAAAGTGCTCGCCATCAATCAGCTCGGCCCACGTGGTAGTGTGAGATCCCTTATTGGCGCGGTTAGTTTCCCCACTCAAAAGTTGAATTTTCCCTTCTGAGAGCTCGGTAATTAGGCGACTTTTTCCGACTCCCGATTGACCGACTAGAATGGCGGTTTTGCCTTTGAGCTTTTCAAAAAGTTCCTTGAAGCCTTGATCGAGATATTTGGATTGATACTTTCCGTTAGTCGCGGAAACTTCAAAGCACTCAACGTTTAGCCATTTCAGTCTCTCGGCTTCAAACACGATATCAAAATCCTGATCTTCATAGAGATCCATCTTGTTAAAAATCAAATAGGCGGGGATATCCCAGTATTCGGAGCGA
>CANFNN010000169.1 GCA_947448095.1 Bacteriovoracaceae bacterium
AGTGATGCCACCTCTGGAATTAAGACAAGCTGGGATGTGAAGTCGTCAGATTTTCACTCCAAGTGCTCAGTTCCCACTGAATTTGAAGGCTCGGGCGAAGCTTTTAGTCCGGAAGATTTTTTTCTGCTCTCACTTCAAAATTGTTTTGTGGCAACTTTTAAAGTCTACGCGGAATACTCTCGCCTGCAGTTTGATCAACTGACCGTATCGTGTGAATTAATCGTTGATAAAAATGAAAATCAAAAACCAGTTATGAAGGCCCTGAAAATTAAAATCGAATTACAAAATGCTTCTGATAAAAAGAAAGCTGACCTTTTAATTAAAAAGACTTTGGAGAACGGTTTTATCCTCCAATCGGTCAAAACTGAAATTATTCCGGAAGTGCTTTATCTTTAGTCCCCTTCAGCTTCAAATCCTCGTCACCTTTGGCTTGTGCGTCCTGATCTGGCTGATTCAATTACTGCATTATCCAAGTTTTTCGTTTTATGAGGAAAGTCACTTCCCTGAAGCTATGATCTTTCACCAAAGAAGAATCTCATTCATTGTTATTCCGTTAATGTTTTTTGAACTTTTCATCACTGGATGGGCTTTTTATCAAGCTCAAAACTTTTATACGACCACCTGTCTCATGATGTTAATTGGGATCTGGCTCTCCACTTTTTTACTGCAGGTTCCTGCTCATGAAAAACTCATCCTTAAAAAAGATAATCAAATAATAGCGAGGCTGGTGAAAACGAACTGGATTAGAACCATTCTGTGGAGCTTGAAGTTACTTGTTTTAATAAAGCAGGCCTACTTATAATTTTTGGTACTTCCATCCATCCGCTGAGACTTGCATTTGAATCGGTAATCTGAATGAGGAACATTTTTGAGTTTTCCCTGTTCAAAAACTCGACGTCTCCACCTTTTGAAGCTTTTTTCATCTAAAGAAAATCGCATAAAGTGTACAAGATCAGAGGGAGTCAAACCAAACTGAATCTCAATAGCGGCATAACTCGTTCGATCTTCCCAGCCCATCCTCACGATTCTGTCGCTGTCTTCAAGGTCAAAACTTTCAAATTTCTCTTTTAATTTGCGTGATATGCTCATAAATTCATTATTAGTTAGGTTCTGGGATTTTAACAATCAACAAAGCCTAGACGATGATTAAGCACAATTGCACATAACCCATAACCATACCAAGATAGGCCCATGGACATTCAAAAAAGACTCCATCACCGTCCCCCTTACTTACTCATCTCAGAGGTCATTGCACACAGTGCCTCATCCCTAGTGGCGCATGCCACACCCAAGGGAGATGAGTTTTACCTTTTAGGCCACTTTCCTCATGTTCCTGTAGTTCCGGGTGCTATGATGCAGGAGATGACCACTCAGGCCGCCGGTCTTTTGATTACTGAATATTTTTCGCCTGTTCCCGATTATGACTCAGAAACCACTAAGGGTTGGGCGCTTGGGGTCCTTCGCGCGGTTCATTTGGCCAAATATAAGAGTTTTGCCAGACCTGGGGACACGCTAGTGATCAAGGTTGATTTACTTGATCACGTAGAAAATTCATTTCGCTTCAAGGGAGCGATTGAAGTAAGTGGTCAAAAAATTATGTTCAACGAATTCACGCTTATCAATATCGGTGAAGATAAGCTGCGTGGACTTCATGGCGCGGTTTAGCCTTAGTCTCATCCTGGCGATTGCTGGACTCCTCCACTTATTTTGCCCAGAGCTCTTTGATGCTGCGATCCCTTGGGGTCCCAAATGGCCAATCAACTTATTTGCCGGGATTCTCGAACTACTTCTCGCTGCGGGGTTGTGGCCTAGGCCGTCGAAAGACATTGCAGCTCGGTTGTCAGCATTATGGTTTCTCGTTCTCATTCCCATTCATGTATACGTCTCAATCAATCATATCGAGATGTTTGGGATTTCTAACCCGGTACTGCTGTGGGGTAGAACATTGCTTCAGCCATTACTTTTCTTTTGGGCACTCTCTCTTCAAAAAAAAGGTTGGATCATGGCCCAAACCTGGAAGGATGTCGTCTTTTTGCATTACGAAGTGGATGCACAAGAATTACAAAAACAGGTTCCGTTCAAGCTGGATCTTTACCAAGGCAAGGCCATTGTCTCAATCGTGGCCTTTTGCATGGACCGAATACGCTTTCCTTTTCTTCCGAGTGCTCCGGGACTAAAAAAGTTGAATGAATTGAATCTCAGGACTTATGTTGAGGTGAATGGGGTGAAAGGAGTTTATTTTTTTACTCTCGAAGCAGATCTAAAACCAGCGATATGGATTGCTAAAACTTTTTTTTCACTGCCCTATAGGTATTCAAAGATTTCCCAGCAGCTAAACCAACCTCATTATCAATTTAATCAGACTGGCCCAAACACTTCACTCAAGATCAATGCCGATATTGGTGAAGGTAAATCAAGCTCTGCCTTTGATTTGTGGGCGACTGAAAGGTACGGTCTATTTACTAAGCGAGGGTCAAAAACTCTCCACGGAATTGTCAGACATGACCCCTGGAAGCTTAGAGGGGTCATTGTAAATGAGATTGAGGATAATTTCTCTAATCAGCTGGGAGAGCATCTTAGGGCCCAATCATTTTCTCATATGTCTTATTGCTGCGAACTTAAAGTCCGTTTTCAACCGTTTTACCAATTACCATAATGCTCACAACCATTATCAGCATCAAAAAAGCTGGTAATGACTTGATAAGAGGGTCACGGATTTTGAAATGCATGAGAATTGCACCTAACATCAGACAAGTGACTAATAAGGCCGTTGGAAAAACAACTTGAGCATTCCAGATCCCTAAGATGAGCAAAATCGCCGAGCATACTTTAAGCACACCGATAAAATAACTAAACCAAGCAGGAAGTCCGTAACTCGCAAATTCGTCTTTCAAGGATTTTGAGTTCCCACCACGGTAAGGAGTGGCCCGATTAAACCTCAACAACCAAACATTCAAGAGGCCAGCGGCTACAATGACCTGTAAAACAATTAGAACAGTACTCATTAATCATTTCCTAGTTTTGCATTTATCAATACTAGATATGGTATAGTGAAAAAATCATGAATGGCAATACGACATTCTTTAGGTAATAAATGAAACTCTCTGAACAAGTACCCCAAGTGATTTCTATCGCGGCCTTTCTTTTTTATGGTCTACTTTGCCTTTTCTCTGAAAAAACAGTTCTCGAGTTCAAACGTTACGGACTACCCGGATTTCGTAAACTAACTGGAGCCCTCGAAGTAGCAGGAGCATTGGGTTTGATAGTAGGTTATTTTTATCCACCACTGAGTTTTTTCTCAGCTTTGGGTCTAGTGATTCTAATGTTTATGGGAATGATGGTTCGGATCAAAATCCGTGATCCGTGGATTGCACTTTTGCCGGCGTTTAGTTTATTTCTCTTAAATCTCTACTTATGCTTTACCAGCATCCATCAAGTTTTTAAATCTTAGTTCTTTAATCTCTATATAAATTTGATTCGTTCTTTGTGAATTAATTCTCCACTTCTCTTTATCTTCAGGAGTGATGGTGTTTTTAGCTTTCGCAAATTTTTTATGCTCAGTTTTTAGTTTGCCTAATTCTCTTTTGAGAGAATCCATTTTATTTTTATCTTCTTGGCTTAACCATTCTCCGTCTTCCATTTCAGATCCTATTGAGTATTTTGTTGAGAGATTAGAAGTTAGTAATTAACTCTTCTTGGGTCATTAGTACAGCGAGTGTTTTGGGACGAACATATCGTCATTTCGGTAGGTTAACCATTGTTTCAAGACATTAATCGCCACTACTATTAAATAGGCCCATTATGGGTTTAAATGGAGAGATCAAATGATTTCCCCTCCTCATTGGACTAATCATGCGTCTCATTTTGCTGCCCCTCTTTTTGCTCCTACTCTCCTTAACTGCTCAGGCCCAAGAGTGGACCGGAATTGGTTGTGGCACCTATGAAGTCAAAGGTGTCGTGCGCTCATCTAAAAATGTTCTTTTGGTTATAGTGAACGAAAAGTCAAAATCTGAAATAGTCATCACTGTTCCCATCCCTAATGAGGCGCTACTTGCGCCCCATATTGATAAAACCATACTCGCCAAGTTAGTGATAAACTCGAAAGCTTCCGGAGCTCATATTTTGGGAACCATTCAAGATATTCAGGCGCGAGTGCCGAATCCCCTCGCGAGTAGGGACACCGGCATGCAGTTGATGGCGAAAACGGAATGCAAAAAATGAAAACGTCTAAAAATCTCATCATCTTTGTTATTATGTGCCTTGGCCTGCAAGCTCACGCCACTGACTATCTCATGTTCATAGGTGCAGGTGGTGAGCCCGCTAAACAAAGCACGACTCTTTTTGATCCAATGATTAAGAATATGGCAACCTATGTGAATCAATCGCCAGGCCTAAAAGTGAATGTCGCCTTAAATGGAGGCCACGCAAAGACCGAAGAAATTATAAAGAATTCATTTGGGGCAGCAGAATCTAAAACCAATTTTCAAGAATCTGATTATAAGCGCCTGATTGAAAACTATAAAAAGAAGCTTGAAAACAATGAGATGGTTTCGGGTGATCAATTCATGATTTATATTGATAGTCATGGAGCTGAAAAGTATGGAAACCTAAAAACTCATGCGATTGCCACCTCTGAGGGAAGTCTAACCAACCTGAATACATTGGCCGGAGCATCGGTCGTTAACCTTGACCAACTGGAAGAGTTAAAGAAACTTGCCAAGGCCAAGGGAGTAAAGATGGCGATCATTGATGGAAGTTGCCATTCAGGTAATACTCAATCATTAGCTGACGAGAATACCTGTGTCATCAGTAGTACTGGGCCTAATCATTACGCCTACTCTCCATTCAGTGAAAACTTTTCGGCCTCAATGGTCAAAGGCAAAAACTTAGAAGAAATATTTCTAGAGACTCGCGGCAAAGATACAACTGCAGCGCTTCCCATGATCTCAACTCAATCTGGGCAAGAGGTGACTGATCTGCTTTATAAAAAGATCACGCCCTTTCTTTATCATTTCGATAACGATCACGATAAACTGACGCCTTATCTAAAAAATCACGAATCTGACGAAAGCCAATGCCTGGCCGAAGAAAGTTATAGTTCGCTTGTTGAGACAATTAAAAAGATCGAAGAGTTGAATACTGTTTCGAAGAAGTTCCTTTGGTGGACTCGAAAGAAGATGACAGTCAATCTAACCAATTTAAAAGCTCTCCTAGCAAGCTATGAGAACTCAATGGTTCAAGTGCAAAGGCAGATGAAAGAATTAGGCCCTGATAGGCTTAACCAAAAAGAAATTTTTAGAACCCCGTCACAGACTGTGCAATACAGCTGGAGGGATTTGTTGACCACAGACTACAAAACGATTGTGGCAGGTTTACAAGAACGATTAAAATCAGCAACAGACTCTTGGGATATTGGGCAGATGAAGGACTTAATTTCAACTTATGACCAGGCCAATCTAAAAAAAGAAGAACTCATAAAGGCCCAACCAGACCTTGCGAACATTATTGAAAAAGAAAGTGCGATAAAAAAATCAATTGCCTCGAATTATTTTACTGCTGCCGCGATTGGCAAAGAAGAACGGAAGCTTTACGCCGCCTTATATAAATCGTCTCAGAAAGATCAACTGCTTGATGCTCCTAACCCCTGCCGCAATTTTAAACTTTAAAAATCCGTGCATCGTTACGAAGTCCAAGATGAAGATGATTTAGCTGATCAACGAGATGGAGAATGATTGGGACAGCCTCGTTATTAACACCCAATTTATTTTTTAATTCTGAAATTAATCTAATTCGACTCAAGTCATCTTCGTCTAACAACAATTTTTCAATCTCCATGGGTTGAATCCATTCGAATGAAATAAATTGTAGTATCTCCTCTGCTTCTATTCCGCAATGATTAGCGGCTTCTGAAATCTCAAAAGTTATAGTTGTTCTCAAGATTCACCTCTCGTGGCATTTTCATAAGCAGTTTCAGTTAATGGGACTCTTGGATTATAATCAAAAGCCCCCTTCCAACTGGACATGGCAGCAGTTAATTCGGGGCTTACTGTTTTAGGAAGAATCACTTTTAACACTACGATCTGATTTCCCGACTCCATTTGCCTTTGAATTCCCTTACCTTTAATACGAAGCTTGCTCCCCGTACTTACTCCTGGTGGGATTTTTAACATCACCGGCCCATGCATAGTCTGCACCGAAACCTCGGCTCCCAAGATTCCTTCCATAAAACTGATTGGAAGCTCTGATTCAAGGTCGTTTCCAATCCGAGTCCAACCGGCCAACGGATCAACTGTGATTTCAATAAAAGCATCGCCATGCTCTGATACATTGGCGCCTTGAATCCCTTGACCTTTAAAGCGAAGTTTTAATCCAGAACTTATTCCTGCAGGAATCTTTACCTGGAGATTTTTCCCATTGGATAAAGTAATAATCTTCTCAACACCGAGAATTGAATCCTTAAATCCAACAGACATTTTATATTGAATGTCTCTATCCACTTTTTGAGTTTGTTGCTCTTTCTTGGCCCTGAAAAGTTCGTCAAAAAAATCTTGCCCACCAAGAT
>CANFNN010000170.1 GCA_947448095.1 Bacteriovoracaceae bacterium
GATCAGTCAGTATTTTGTAAAAGACTAAGGCTTTTTACCCGTCATCTGTGAATATTGCTCAACCAGGGCTTTTTCAGAACCATTCAGTTGTGGCCCATAAAATTTGATATTCGCTTCATCCGGAAGATATTTTTGCTCAACCCAGTTGTGAGGATAACTGTGGGGGTATTTGTAATTTTTCCGCTCCGGCGAAATACTTGATATCGCTCCCGGAACTTCGATCGTGGGATTTTCTTTCACAAAATTCAGAGCACTATCAATTGCGAGATAGGCCGAATTTGATTTCGGTGAAAGCGCCATATAAACTGTGGCGTGAGAGAGCGTGATTCTTGCCTCAGGCATTCCTATTTGTTTCATGACGTAATGGGCATTGGTCGCTACTTGCAAGGCTTGAGAGTTAGCGAGACCCACATCTTCAGAAGCAAGGATCATAAGCCTTCGGGCAATAAATTCTGGATCCTCTCCACCGTCCAGCATAATTGCCAAATAGAGAAGTGCTGCCTGAGGTTCAGAGCCGCGGATGGATTTAATAAAAGCGGAAATCACGTCATGATGACGGTTGCCACTTTTATCGTATTGTCTGGCATGTAGAAAAAGCTCTTTTAGAACTTTTTCTTTATCTTCAAGTTCGGCTGAATCATAGGCCTGGAGTAAGGCGAGTTGGTTAAGGGCAAAACGGGCATCCCCATTTGAGAGTTTTGCCAAGTCTCCAATAAATTCTTTTAATTCAGGTCGTTTTAAATCTTCCATACCTTTTTCAAGAATTAAAACGAGATCAACTTCTTCGAGCTTTTTCAATTCAATCAGCGATACTCGAGAGATAAGGGCCTTATTCAGTGAGGTATGGGGATATTCCGTTGTGGCACCAATAAAAAGAAAATCGGCGTTTTCTAAATAAGGCAAAAGAGCATCTTGCTGAGACTTATTAAAACGATGAATCTCATCAATGAATAAAATACTTTCTTTGCCGAAGTTTTTCTTTTGATCAAGCATTTCAGCGATGAGTTTTTTAAGCTCCGGAATGCCAGAAGTTACGGCCGAAAAAACATGCAGTTCACGCTTTATCTGTCCGCTAATCAGGTAGGCGAGGGTGGTTTTTCCGGTTCCCGGAGGGCCCCAGAAGATCACATGTCGTGGATGCGTCACAATTTTTTCTAATTGAGCGCGGATTCCCTCTTGTCCAAAAAATCCGGCCAAGGTTTTTGGCCTGAGCTTAGCGGCCAGGGGAAGATCGTTTTCAGAATCAAAATTAAAGGCGTCCAGTTGCATGTGGGAGTTTTACCAACCCAAGGGGAGGGTGTAAAAAAGAAAAGACTGTTGCGGCGCTTCATTCGTTGACATCCCCCGCCCAACTCGATACCTTCTACCACCTAAATCAAAGCTGTTTCGGCTTTCTATCGCTACGCTGAAGGGGGTGTAATGAGCATGGCAACAATTCAAATCGACATTGACGACAGATTTCCAGCTGAGAAAGCTCTTAAGAAGTTTAAACGTATGTGTGATGCCTTCGGTATTGTTAAAGAATATCGCGCTCGTACTGAATACAAAAAACCTTCAGTTAAGATGAAAGAAAAGCTTGAGAACGCTGAAAAGCGTCGTCACAAGACAAACAGCCGTACCCGTTCAACGAAGTACTAATGTTAAGGCCCTCGCAAGAGGGCCTTTTTTTTTCTAGAAATAATACCTTAAAATGCTATTCCAGCGATTGTGAATCACCGCAAGATACGGCGCCATGCCTTCAGGCGTTTTCTTGTTTCTCTTGGTGAGATTTTGATTAAAAAGATTCAAAGCAAAATTAAGTGAGTTGATATTTCTATTCAGAAACTCGTAGTTCTGACTTCTAGAAATCTGCTGCTGAACGGGATGAATGAAGTTGAAATAAAAATTATGAAACTCTTCTTTATAGTTGAAAGGAATGTATTCAACTACTGTGAGCGAAACAAAAGTACTGAGCTCATCAATTTTTTTTATCACGTGATAGGTAGGCATCCTCAGACTTGCTCCTGCTTTAAGAATCAAGGCCGCATTATCAAGACTTCCTTTAATCTCTTCGAGCTCAATCATGAACTCATTAGTGGTGCGAATTCCCGCCAATGGATTCATGTGAAGACTGGGCGACATTTTTTGACGAGAAATAAGTTCCAGTGTCTTGGCCTGCACTCCCACTAAGCGGTTTCTCAAATTCGTGATGTTACTCAGGCACGAGAGTTCCAGATTCCTTGGACATTTTTCGCGAATCAGTTCTTTTTCTCCATGGAGATCATCAATCTCATCTACGATACTCACGAGTTCTTTAGGGAAATCTGGAAAGAGCGTAATCATTTGGTAGAAGTCACTCATGATGCCTGAAAGCACTGGCCTCACGTTAGACTGAAACGCCTGAGCGCCAATGGTCTTTTGAGCTTGAGCTTGAAGACTGAAGAGCATGAAAAGAGGTAATAAAAACTTCATTTTATCATTATGCAGCAGCTTGAGGGACCTTGAAACCTGAAAAAATTGTCCTGTTGATACCTTGTCTCGTGACACAGACCCGTTAAAAAGTTAAAAAATCTAATGAAAAACACACCGATTTCGCTTCATTCCTTTAAATCCATTCAGCCCCGCTTCCAAGACAGTCAAAGTGATCTAGTCGACTGGACTAGTGAGATCCATCAGCGCTCTATGGAGCTGGCCGATTTGCCTGACCGGGACCGTTTAAAAAATATTTTGAAACGCTTTTGTGTGAGTGAGCGGCAAATTGAGAAACGCTTCTTTGAAACCGAAAGAAATGAAATCTATGCTCTGTGTAAAGAGGCCCTCTCTGGTGTGGATATCGGCAAAAGGCATGAGTTTTATGGTGAGCGTTGCCTAGAAGTGCTGAAAGAAATGTACACAGGCTCCGAGACCCCGGATCATCTGATCCACGTCACCTGCACTGGCTACCTTGCACCCAGTGCGCCTCAGATTTATTTTAGTCATTTAGAGAAGGGCCCTGAGATCACTCATGCTTATCACATGGGATGTTACGCTTCTCTTCCGGCGGTGAGAATGGCGGAAGCTTTTGCTAAGGCCCGCACGCAAAAAGTGGATGTGGTTCATACTGAAATGTGCAGTCTTCACATGGATCCGGCGAAACATTCTCCCGAACAAATGGTGGTTCAATCACTTTTTGCTGATGGGCACATGAAATATACTTTGGATGCCAAAACATCTGGACGAAGACTTGAAGTGAAATCGATTAAAGAGCAGCTGATTCCAGATTCAGTTCAAGACATGACTTGGGTTCCTTCGGCCACCAGTATGCAGATGAGTCTTTCAAAAGATGTTCCTGATAAAATTCGCGGTCATCTGACTAAGTTTTTACATGAATTGACTCAGGAGTCTCATAAAGATTTTCTTTTTGCGATTCATCCAGGTGGACCTAAGATTATTGATCTTCTTAAGACTCAATTGGGGCTTTCTGATGAGCAAGTCGCTTTTAGCCGAAAAGTCTTAAAAGAAAGAGGAAACATGTCTTCGGCGACACTTCCTCACGTGTGGAAAGAAATTCTTGATTCCGATTATTCTGGTAAAGTCATCAGTCTCGCCTTTGGACCTGGTCTGACTATCTTTGGTGGGGTGTTTGAGGCGATCAAATGAGTATTCTCTATCTTCCCTTTATTTTGCAGGGAATTGTCATGTTCGTGGATGAATTTTATTTTCATGAAAAGCGCGGTTTACCCCTGTGGGAAAAAGCGGGCCATCCCTTAGATACGCTGAGTGTTTTTGCCTGTTATGCTTATCTGTTGTGGGGCAGTGTTGATTTAAATATTTATCTCGCTCTCTGTGGTTTTTCCTGCCTCTTGATTACCAAAGATGAATTCGTGCATGCCGAGAAATGTTCACCTGCTGAGCAGTGGTTACATGCTTTGCTCTTTGTCCTTCACCCGATTAGTTTTTTATCCGCGTATTTATTTTGGCAGAAAGGGGATCTGGCCTTTCTTCAAATTCAAACGACCGTGGTTATTGTTTTCATGTTTTATCAAATCATACGCTGGAGCTTCCCATGGCAAACCCGAACGAAGTAGATAATTCTATATACGATGCCTACGGCGATAAGTGGTACACAGCGGATGATGATCCTGTGGCACTTTTACGTGCTGAAAGTAAAACCAAAACACCTTGGATTCTTGAGCGCATTTCCACTCACACAAAAATTTTGGACGTTGGTTGTGGGGCAGGGTTTTTAACCAACGCTCTTGCAAGTGCTGGTCACCAAGTAACGGGTGTAGACCTTTCAGAGGAGAGCCTTGCCGTGGCCCATCGTCATGATCAAACTCAGTCAGTGCAATACCTTCCGGCCAATGCTTATGAACTTCCCTTTGCCGATAATAGTTTTGATGTGGTCTGTGCCATGGATTTTTTAGAACATGTAGAAGATCCGGCCCGTGCTGTGAAAGAATTTTCAAGAGTGCTTAAACCTGGTGGATCATTTTTCTTTCATACCTTTAATCGAAACTTTCTGGCGTGGCTGATCATTATCAAATTGGTTGAGTGGCTCATTCCTAAAACGCCTAAAAATATGCATATTTTGAGACTTTTCATTAAGCCGAGTGAGCTTCAAAAGTTTTGTGAGCTGGCGGGCATGAAAACCGGAGATATGACCGGAATTAAACCGGTCGTGAGCTCCATTCCACTTACTCAGCTCTTTTCAGGCAAAGTGCCTAAAGAGATGCGCTTTGAGCTGACTAAAAGCCTGGCCTTGTCCTATATGGGAGTCGCCAAAAAATAACAGCTGTTTAGACTAGGCGCGTTTTACAGGCCAAGTTGACGGCACAGACCCTTTGTCCTAAAAGTCTCCCATCAACCTTTGTTAAGGAGAATCTCATGCGTTTGATCTCAGCACTTCTTTGCCTTTGCCTCACATTTAACGTTATGGCCGCATCAGGCACAGTTCAAGAGCTTGAAAGAGCACTTGATGAGTATCAGTACTCTCTAACGGTTGAGTGGGATCAAAAAGATTCTGCCTTCATGACTGAGAAGACAGAGGCTTTCTACCAGACTCTTTCTCACTTAATGGACAATGGTCTGACTCAAAAACAAGTTATGGATCTCGTTGCAAAAAAATCTAAAAATCCTAAAGAACTTGAAGCTTTAACTCTGAAAATTAAAATGCTCGCTGAAAAAGCACCTTCTTCGCAAGTGCTGGCCCAAGTGATCACCGAAAACTCAAAAGGTTTTTATTCTACAGGTGCTAGCTGGGATGGTTACGTCATCACTTCAATCGGTGTTGGTGTCGTGGTAGCAGCGTTGATTGGTTATTCAATTTTTTGGAGTAATTCACACACTTGTGTTGCCACTGCTCAAGGAACTCAGTGTGGATGGGTTGCTCAGTATTACAATGGTCCACAGTACTATCAGTGCTGGGAAACTACTTATTGTACTGAATACGTAAAAAACTAAGACCTCTGATTTTTGAAAGCAGTAAGAGTTTTAAACTCTTACTGCTTTTACTTCAAATATCTCATCATCAATATCGTGAACCATTGATCCCTCAAGCCTAGAAGTCGAAACCGATCCTTTCACCATCAGAGTCTCAGACGCAATGTAGCTTTGATATTTCAAAAAAACTTTTGCCAGCATCTCTGAAGTATGAACAACCACTTCAATCCGATCTGATACATTAAAGTTTGAATCTTTTCTGGTTTTTTGAATCCGGCTGACGATTTCTCGCGCAAGTCCCTCATCAATTAAATCCTGATCCAGTGTGCAGTCGAGATCAATTGTCACAAAACGGTTTGTGACCGCTTGAGTTCCTTCCTTCGCTGTTCTGAAGACAAGAATCTCTTCTGAATTGAAAGTCACTCCATTAAGAGTCACGGTGCCGCCGTCTTCAATTTTTTGAACTTCCACTGAAGAGAGCTTTTCAATCAGCGGACGAAAAGCCGCAAATTCTTTGCCGAGTTTTTTTCCTAGAACCGGAGAGTTGGGCTTGGCCGACAGAGTGACGAAGTCTGATTCATTGGTCATGTACTCAATCGTTTTAATATTAAGTTCAATCTTAATGTATTCTTCCAGCTTTTTAATTTCTTCTAAAAGATGCTGGTCCTGATGAATAATTTTAAGCGTTTTAAGTGGAGTTTTTACTTTTACACTTTCTTGAACACGTTTTTGACGACCAAGAAGAATCACTTGCTCCATACGGCCAACTGCCGTTTCAAGCGTGGCATTGATCATCTTTTCATTGGCCTCAGGGTAAGAGCAAAGGTGAACTGATTCTTCCATCTTGGCACCAAAGACTTTTAATTCTTGGTATATATGATCGGCCAAGAAAGGAGTAAACGGCGCCATCAGCTGAGAGAGACTTTCAAGCGTTGTATAAAGAGTTGTATAGGCAGCCGTTTTATCTTCCGTCATGCCTTCTTCCCAGAAACGGCGACGATTCAAACGAATATACCAGTTGGTCAAATCTTCAATAAAGTTGAAGAGCTCCGGAACCACATTGTAGAGGCGGTAGTTTTGCATTTCATGGTTCACGTTCTTAACTAAGGTTTGAAGCTTA
>CANFNN010000171.1 GCA_947448095.1 Bacteriovoracaceae bacterium
AAGCTACTAAAAAAGCTCCAGCTAAGAAAGCTACTAAAAAAGCTCCAGCTAAGAAAGCTACTAAAAAAGCCCCAGCTAAGAAAGCTACTAAAAAAGCTCCAGCTAAGAAAGCAACTAAGAAAGTTGCTGCTCCGGTTGCTGCACCTGCAGCAGCTCCTGAAGCTGTTTAATTTAAAAAGAATTAGAAAAGGGAGCTTAGGCTCCCTTTTTTTTGATTAAAATCGAAGACAACAAATTCTGATTTCCTTCTTGGAAGGCATAGATAAATTCCTTCCTATTATCGCAAGAAATAAAATAGGGCACGTGTGTGGCCTATTATGCAGACTTATTTTTTTACTCTTCCCAAATAAAGGGGACATCTAGTTCAGGGTGCTTGATGAGGATTTCTCCACCCATATTCACTGTGAGGCCATAATCAAGAGACTCATCTTTGTATATCCCATTTGCTCCCTCAATCACTCCCGCAATTTTGTAAATAAATTTAAAAGGTAGGATGCTTCCTGAATTTAAAAAAGGCATGAGGTTAGTAATTCCTCTCTTATTCAGAGTAATACTGCAAGGAATCTCATCTGCGGCTTGGCCAGCTCGTGGGGAGCAGTCATGCTCGTCGATGAACACATCGAGAGTTGTTCCAAATTCTACTTTAGAGCTAAGAAATGGAATTGCGCTGAACCTTGCGTTTGGTCTGATCTTTTTAATCCCGGCCTGGGCCTGTGTGAGTTGCTCAGCTTCGTAGCCGGCCGTGAGTAAAGAAGAGATCATCGCTTTATAGTGACAATTTCCGCGTCTAATATCGCGTCTACGATCACATTCTCCAGAACGAAACTGCATGAAGTGAAATTGATAATCTGCTGGAATAATTCTTAAAGGCCTAGTCTCTACATATGCCCCCTCAACATCACCATTATTATTTTTGACTAAAACATATTCCACATTCCTAGCACCGTTATAGGCAATTTTCATAAAATTAGGTGCAAAGTAGAAATGATCTGGATCTGTGTGATCTGGCCAAATGGTAACAAAGGTTCCTTCTGCGGCCATGTTCTTATTTAAAACTGGGGCCGCAATTGCGTGAGACATTATGAATAGTAAAACTAGTAGAGACTTCATATTATTCCTTTTCTGTTATGTAACACATTCCACTTTCTTGGATGCATTTAACGTTTATAAAATGATCAAGCTTCTTTAGTGTTGCCTGATCTAGAGCATTTAATTCCAAAACCGCTTTAATTAAGTCTTTCTGGTTCAGCTCACCCTTTTCTAGGAGACTCTCTTTTAATGCGTTTTCAGATTTTGTGAGTTCAATCGAATCAATTACTGGATCTGTAGTTCGTCCATTGCTTGATTCGCTTGAGGTATTCTTCCCGCAAGAGGTAAAGAGAGTGATTAAGCTAAGTATCGTTATAAGTTTTTTCATATTGCTTCCTAAATATCAAAAATGGCTGCATTCTGAGTGCCAACTGTTGGCATTGCTTCAGTTGTTTCCTTTGCCGCATTCCCCTGAAAGGGAAAATCACCTTTTACAATTTTACTGTTTAGGCGCTGGGCGGAATTGAAACCTACAAGACTTTCTGAATCTACATTTTTAAATTCAACACAAGATCCCAAGAAATCTTGCATCACTTCCTCTTGGTTGATACCCTCACGAGGATTTCGGTTTTCAAGGAGTATTTTAATTTCACCAAGTCGTTTATAAAGATTGAGAACACCTGCTTCTTCACTTTTTTCAATGCAGCTTATTGCTCCTAAAACCTTTCTTTCCATCACAGTAAGTTTAAAACGAAGGTCTCCAAGGATCTCAATCACTCTTTGACCATTTTTAATTGCAGATTCGATTTTTTCACGAGATGAAAATGGAATCCAGATCATGTTTGATGAACCACTGAAGTGGCCATTGGATAGTGGGTAGAGATTAAGACGGGTTGTGGTTTCTGAACCCATTACTTTTACTTCTAGATCTCCTGGCCTGACTGTTGGGATGACAACTTTATCTTGTGGATACATTTCTTTTCCCATGTCAAAGCAGTCCCTCGTTTTTTCAATGTCTAAGTCCCAGCTCGTCAGGGCGTAGGCCTCTTTAGTGTTCTTATCGAAAAAGAAATTCGCCTTGGCACGGTAGATAGGCATTACATATCTTGTGCCTGTTGCGGGAACTTCCTTAAAGGTGCACTCATAGGCATCTGCCTGAGTGCTTAAAAATGCAAGTGTGCTTAGTGCTGCTAAAATATAATTTTTCACCTTGTACTCCTTATTTCATTTCAGTTTTAGTGATTAACCAAGGGAACTCTTTTAACTGATCAAGACCAAGGGCCACACAATACTCACGGCAAATGAGTTCGCGCTGCTTAAGATCAAAACTCATCTCTCTGTCTTCCATGATTTGAGTGAAGCTCACTCCGAATCTGCCTGAAGTTGTGCCACGACGGTTATCAAGGATTGGGACCATGAATTTCGTAATCATTCGGTCAGCTAGCGCCATGATGTAATCGTATTGGTTCGCTGTTCCACCGTTGATTTCGATTTTTATGTCCCCGGACTCAACAAGCTTTTCGATTTCTGTTCGAACATTCCACTTCCACCACCAGCGGCCTCCGCTTGCTTGGGCCAGAAAGTGCGTATAGACCTTGTGGTAGTTAAGTTGGATGTTTGCGTGAAATATTGGAGATAGGCCCTTGATCTCATAGCAGTATTTAAGATCTGCTCCGTTACCGCCGGCACTTAAGATGCTTGAGAGCATCTTTGCACCGGTTGGCGTAAGGGAAGCCGAGATTCCAATGCTGTCTTCAGCGCGACCACTAAAAGGAGGCATGCTGATCTCCTTATAAAGATCCGTCATTAGGCGACCACCTTCACGGTCTTCCATGAAATAGATGTGGGACTCTTGAACCGGAATGACTGCAACTTGCTTTCCTGCCTTCTTATTGTTTTCTACTGCGGCCTTAAGATCTCCTGAAACACCTAGGTGAAAGATTCCGCTGAAATATCCTCCTGTCGTGCTTCCTTCTTCTGGAGTCCAATAGCTCATACCAAAACGTGGAACTCCGGCATCAGTTTTTTCAAGCCCTCCCGAGTTCGGGAAGAAATAAACCTTATTAGTGTTTTCATGGTCAGGGTAAATAGTTGCTAGAAGACCAGTACCATCTTCAGATTCAGTCAGGATCGGAAGAGCTACGGCATTGAGTGAAGTGAGGGCAAGGGCAAAAGCGACGGCAGAAAGTTTGTTGTTCATAATAAATTCCTTGTTATTGTTTGTTCGATTGCTACGAGGTCCTCAATACAAATGGAGAGCCAAGTTCACGGATTTCCAGTTGGTGTCTAATCTTTTGACATATATCAATTACTTACCCGACAAAAAGCCTTAATTTTTAAGTTTACGTTGGTCCTGAAGCACTGTACAAAGTTTCATAAGACGAAATCATTGTTTCATATTTGAAAACGGATGGGGTTGTATGAAAGTCCTAATTGTTGATGATGAAAAGCTCGCTAGGCTCAATATATTGAACCAGCTTGATAGTAGCTTTACTATCATTGAATCGAATTCCTTCGAGGACGCTAAACGTAAAATTGAAAATCAAACTTTTGATATCTGCTATATAGACTTAAAGCTGGATGACTCTAAAGAGCTCCTAGGCCTTAAGCTTATTCCTCAAGCGGTTAAAAGAGGCTTCTACACAGTCGTAATGACTTCTATTGAAGATGAACTGATCGCAGAGATGGCCTATGATCTGGGCTGTCAGGACGTTTATAATAAGGGTAACGAGCAAGAACATATCTCTGAGACCCTAAGTCGCTACTTTCTCTCTAAAGATAGCTTCACTGAAGATCACCTATTTAAAGACGTGATTCAGACTCAAAATAAGAAATATAAAGAGGATTTAAAGAAGCTTCTCAAGGTTCTTCCGACAGAGATTCCAGTTTGCCTCTTAGGGGAGTCTGGTACTGGTAAGTCGCACCTTGCCCGCACGATTCATGACCTATCTAAAAGAAAAGGGAAGTTCGTTGAACTTAACTGCGCAACCTTTAGTGGTGACACTCTTAAGTCTGAGCTCTTTGGTCACACTAAGGGATCATTTACGGGTGCTGTAGCTGATAAAGTCGGAAAGCTTCTTGAAGCGAATAACGGGACCCTGTTTTTGGATGAGATCGGTTCAATGTCTCTTGAAATGCAGGAAGGCCTTCTTAAAGCAATTGAAGAGAAAGTCTTTTATCCAGTAGGCTCTAATAAACTTGTGAAATCTGAATTCAGAGTTATCTGTGCCACTTTAGATAATCTTGAAGGATTAATTAAGAGCGGGAAGTTTCGCTTTGATTTATTTCAGCGTATTTCTGGCTACACCTTTACTCAGCCGTCTCTTAGATCCAGAAAAGAAGATATCTTTCCACTTCTAAAAACAAAGCTTCAGGGATCTCGAAAAATTATCTTTAAAGAAGAAGCGAAGGTCATTCTTGAGCACTACATGTGGCCTGGAAATATTCGTGAGCTTCTTCGCTTTGCTGAAGTGATTTCTCTTAATAACTCAGGAGTTATTCGCGCGGAAGATGTTCTTGAGTTCACTAAGAATTCGAGCTTTAAGCGTGAAAAAGCTCTCGTGACTGGTGATCACTATGATTTGATTAAGAGAATCGGCCTAAGAGAGTTCCTTGATATGTTCTCACGTGAGGTGATTTCGAAGTCACTTCTAGAAAATGATAACGGTGCAAGACTTGCGATTAAAGAGCTTCAGATCTCTTCAGCAACATTCTACCGCTACCATGATAAAGAAGTATCACAAGCAAATATGATGATTCCTAAAGGAAAGGAGTATGCAAATGAACTCCAATAATCCAATTAGAAACTATAAACACGATATCACTGGAAAGTTTAAAGACATTAGCTCTGCTATCGCTTCCATGGATGAAAGTGCTTTTAACGATTCATCTAATAATGAAATATTCCATGCCGTCCATGAAGTTCTTTTGAAAATGGTGAAGACGTCACGTAACACCATGATTGAGAATCTTAACCAAGAGATCACTCTCGTCGTTTCTGATAAAGAAGCGGATTTGAACTTGTCTAAGCTTCAGATTGAAGGCGTGACTGTTAGGTATGAAATGAAGAATGAGAATATGAAGTATTACTACTTCCAAATTGAGAATAAAGGTGAGGCCAAAGAGCATATCGCTACAATTTTGAGCCTTCTGCCTGTGAGATCTGTTTTGAATGAGATGAAAGATCCAAAAGTGGCAAGAATTATTGAAGAAGAAAATGAAATTTTAGGGATTTTGAAATAATGAATTTAAATCCGCTTATTTGGGGTATTACTTGAATAAGATATTAATAAAGCTATCAATCTCGAATTTTTTCTTCGTATCTACTTACGTTTTTCTTGGCTATCATACATTGTTTATACATAAAAATGGTGGCAGCGACTTGAAGGAGGCCGTATACCTCGGGTTTGGAATTTTCAATGCTATTCAAGTGGGGGGCGTTTGGATTATACAAACTTTCCTGAAAAGTTTCGGTTTCACTCGTGGATTCATTTTCCTAACACGTCTTGCTGCTTCGTTATTGATTTTCGTTAATCATCCTGTGGCGATTGTTTTGGCTTATATTTTATATGGGGTTAGCTCCGCTGCATATTTTAAAAAGTCTCGTGATGCTATGAAAGAGTTAATACTAGAGCGTAAAATAAGCCTCTCGAATCCTTTTATCATCTTCAGTATCACGACGAATATAGCTATTATTATTATGCCTCTTTTCGGATCATACATCCTTTCTTTAGACAAATTCATGGATGTAGCAGTTTTGATAAATGTTTCAATGGCATTTATCGGTCTTTGGGTTTTTGCGGAGTCAGCTGAGAATTCAGTGTCTTCTGAGGCTAAAGTGAATAAACATTCTGAATATGAAGCTCTTCATCTCGGAGATCCTCTAAGAATAATAATGTCCCTATTACCGTACACAATCATGGTTACTCTACCTCCAATTAAGGTTGCCGAGGCAGGCCTAGATTCTCAATATAGCTCTTACCTCTATACTATTAATGGTATAATTGTAGTTCTTGCACAGGTTTTCCTTTCAAAAACAAAAGCATATAAATTTGGACTTTTAAAATACGATGTATCTTGCCTGTTGTCGGTCTTGTGTTGCACTGCTTCGTACTACGTGGACTATAAATTTTTTCTCGTTATTTTTGGAGTTTGGAGCCTTCTAGAGTCTTATCAAATCCCAGGCATTGAGTATTTATTATTTCAGGAAAGAAAATATGACGAAAAGCTATTGAACCGACTACTAGTAATCGATTCAATTGTTTGTCTCGGAGGCCCTTTGATAAATACAATTGTATACAGGGCTTTATAGCTATATATGTTTTACAAAAAAGTCATTTTGACTGATTGTTTTGATATACTTTTACAAAAAAGGAGGACCTTATGATTATTGATCTGGATAAAATCGAATCTGAATCAGCACCTGTGCTCGCTACTCGTACTGCACCAGAAAATTAGCTCTATCAGGACCCTAGCTAT
>CANFNN010000172.1 GCA_947448095.1 Bacteriovoracaceae bacterium
CTTCATCGTAATTAGGAGCTTATGGGATTCACCTTGCTTGAAGACTTTGTAAGACAAACTCTGATACCCGCCATCACTTGCAAGAATTTTCAGAGTTTCTTTGAGATGGAGTAAACTTCTAAAATCGCCAATTAAATTACTGTAACGTTGTTTTCGAGCAGGACAAAACTCTGAAACATTACATTCCACTTCAACTTCGGCTAAATTAAAAGCTGCGGCCGCAGAGTGTGTGAAAGGCAAAATAAGGAAAAGTAAAAAGATAAACTTCATTTGAAAGTCCACCTGAATTTTAAATCTCCCCCAATCGAGTTTGAGATAATATCTTCTTCTCCATCGGCATTGGTTCGAAGCTCGTAGACGCCTTCTAGTTGCACTTTTTTACTGACACTGTAATTCAAATTCATGCTTTGTCTTTGTCCAATACTTCCACCCATAGTACTTGAGACAGACAATGTGAGAGCTTCATCGAGCCTTTTTTTCAATTCAATTTTTGTGGCCGATCGAGTGCGTCCTAAAGTCCCTTGTGAATCTTGAGTTCTTCCCGAAAGAAGACTGTCAGTTTGAGACTGCTCTAAAACAGTTCCCAGGTTAACCTGAAGACCAAATTGTTTATTTAAAATATCACTAATTTTAAATCGATCAAAAACAAACGACCCTACTCCTACCTGAGTTAAGTTTTGTTGATCTTTTTGGACCAGCGTATTTTGAATTTCGTCAGTATAGCCAAAAGCAATTAATGAAAGGATAGAGTTTCTTGGCAAAGAAGGATCGGAAGTTAAATCAAAATTGAAACGTTCCAAATCACCATAGGCCTTAGTGTACACTTTATATGAAGCAATATACGTCAGAGCCTGCACATCAAAGGAAGGGTTAGTGATCTCTTTTTTAGGTGAAAAATTCAAATCAGCATTAGTAATAAAGTATTCGCTATTTTTAAAAAAAACTCGAGACGTTCCTGGGGGAGAAAATAAGCGTCCTTCCGCTTTAGGCCGGAAGGGATTTCCCATGACAACTACTTCACCTTTAAGACTAACATCCATTAGAGAGTTTGAAATTCTTACCGGCGTATCGGCCTTAACACTTAAGTTTAGGTTGAATAGTTTACCAAAAGGAGATTCTTGACTTGGAGGCAAGTATCTAACTTGAGACAAAGCATTAGATTTTGAAGAAAACTCATTTAGCTCATTTAGAATTTGACCCTTATTGACATTAATTTCACCACTCACATTATAGGGAGGCTCATTCCCAAGAACAATCCCACTGCCAGAGAGGTTAAGAATTGATTTTCCAAGTATTGGGACTTCGGCCTTGTCTAAACTGTAGACAAGATTCACATCTGGATAGGTATTATCGAAGAATACGTCTCCTTTAATTGCTACAGAGCCATTTTCGAGTGAGGTTTTAATTTCTTGAATGACCAAACGATTGTCAGAAAAATCAAGAGCATAACTTAGGTGATTCAGTGGGAAAGGTACGGCAGCGATGGTGAGATTAAGATCATTACTTCTGGAAGAAGCCGAGAAGTCATATCTATTTTTGTTTCCATCAATTTTAATAATATTACGTATGAATCCTTCTGCAGATAAAACTTGAGAAAATAGAACTTCAAATATTTTTGAATTAAAATGCATTTCATTCACGAGATTTACTTCATGACCAAAACGTCCACTTCCTTTCGTCTGAACAAATAGATCGGGCTCACTTATAGCTAAGTTCCATCTTTGAATCTCGTTATCCTGAATTATAAATTGGGATTGTGTAGATTTGTAATTCACTTTAAATGCGTCATGGTTAAAAACGAGACTTTCGAGATTACCATTTAGCGAAATTTCTTCAAAAGACCGCTTGAACCTGGTATCTAGATGAAATTTCAAGCTTCCTGTAAAGGCTTCAGCTTCCAAATGTTGACCAAAAAAAACAGTAGCAAATGGTTTTAGAACTGGTGCATCGACATCGAGAAGAATTTTAGATTGTCTTGATGGATGGAAAGAATAATCAAAATCAGAATTTATCATAGAACCCAAAAGAGAAACGTTCCCTTTTATAAAAGCAGGCGAGATTGCCAGGTTAAAAACACTATCCTCAAAGTTATAGTCTTGAGTCTGGGTTTCAATCATTTTCCCTTTTAGATTCATCAAATAGTCTTTTGAGCTGCCCTCACCTTTCAGGGTTCCTGTAAGAATCCCTTGAATATTCATTTTTGTTTTCTTAAGTATCGCCAAGCTAGAGAGTGAAATTTCATCGAAGTCATAATTCAGCAGCATCCGCTGAGAGAGCATATTGTAGGAAAAATCACCCGTTATTTGGCCTGCGCCTTTATTTGCAGTAAGATTATTAATTGTGACGATTTGATTTTTAAGACCAATCGTTAATTCACCATTATTAATATTTTCACCATAAGCAACTAGATCGGTGAACTGCACTTCTGTTTTAATTTTTAATTGATCAAGTGACATCTTGCCAAAAATATTAGCGTCCAATTTAGCATTCAGATCAAAGTCTTTAGGAAGGAATGTTAATTTAGAAAAGATTGGATCCAATATTTCTTTCAAATCGTTTAAATTAGCTTTCGGTGAATTTATACCCAGGGCGATGTCTAAATTGTCATAATTCAGAACACCGGTTCCAGATATAGGTGTTCCACGATAGACAGCTTCTAATTTATGAATAATGACACTTGAATCACCCAAGGCAATCGTTAGATCCTTATCTGCTTCTCCAAATCGGTATCCTAGAACTTCAAAGCCTTTTGTCTTTCCCTTGAAATTGATATTCGTATCTGAGATTGGTCCAGATACATCTAAATCTAACTTACCTTTGCCCTTGATGTTCAATTTTGCAATATTCCCAAAGTCTGATAGATCCACGACTGCATCATCGACCTTAAAATCAACGAACTCTGAATTTACCATCCCATGAACATCTAAAAGTGAATGCTCCAATTCGATTAGTGCATCCATCTGAAATTCTTTAAGCTTTTTGACTCTAAATGAAGCAGATGTTAATTTTGCTTTTTTAATCATTAAGACAGTAAAGGGTTGATCTTGACCAACAATCAAACCTAAATGATCTACGAAAAAACCATCCTTGGGCTCAAACTCCATGTCTTTATTTTTGTAAGTAAATTTTAACTGGCCTGTAAGGTAGCCTTTAATCGATTTTAGCGACGGCAAAATGCCTAATGCATTATTCAGATCAAACTGATCTAAGTTAAAGATCATGGGTTCAAAAAGATAATTTAAATTTTTCAAATTAAAAACGTCAACTGCGGATTGAAGAGAGAGCTTTTCTTTAACATTATTGATATTTAATTTTTTCAACTTCAAAACATCATCAGTCAAGTTTACTGAAGCGATAACTTGTTCCGCTTTTAAAAGATTAGAATCAAGATCAATTATTGATAAATCAAGAGAGCCATTAATTTTTTGGCTTTTAAGACCCAGGTTGAATGCAAGATGTGCAAATCCTTTATTTAATTTAACGAGATCAGGAATTTTAACTTCTTGAGATATATTTCTAAGATAAATAGAAGATTCACCAGAGAGGGCAAGCTCACAATTTTTCAAGAGAGGATAGTTTTTAATTTTCCCCTTTATCAACAACGAATGCACATCATGTTGAACCTTTAATCGATGAAGATTAATATTTCGCCTGCTTATCTCAGCATCTCCCCAAATTTCATCAATAGAAAGATCTTTTTCTTTAACTGGGTGTAGATTTGCCAAATGAAACCTGACCATAAACGCATCACCACGCTTAAACAGCTTTAATCTTTTGGCTTCTAGAATATCGTAATTAACATACAGTTTTGTATTTTCAAAAATAACAGTATCGATGGTAAGTGGAAGTTTATTAGAGGCATTAAAAATGTTATCAATAATTTCCTGATCAATTTCCTTAAATTCATCCTTAGTTTCAGGACCAGTGATCCTGATCGTTGAATCAGAAATACGAATTTCCCCCAAAGAGAACTTTTTTTCTTCGAACTCAATTAAGCCAATATAAAAACCAAGTCTTCCAAACTCTGACTCAATCTCTTTCCCTTCCCCTAGACTTTTTTTAATTTTAACTTGATTCAGCTCAATGCCTGGTGGGAAAACACTGATTCCAAATTTTTTAATACTAACTTTTGTGTTTATTTTTTTTTGGCTTAAATCTGAAATAATGCGAGTGGCGATTCTACCGAAGTTCTTAGTTTGAACAAAAAATATTGTTGCGACTAAAGTTGCAACACATATGAAAATAAATGCTCCTAAAATACTTTTAAATCGCATTCAATCTTTCCAGTCTTTCTTTTGCAAGTCTGTAATTTGAATCAATCGAAAGAATTTTCTTAAGCACGCCCTTGGCCAAAACATATTCTCTTAGCCTTAAATGAGCCTCAGCTTGAGAATATAGGAATGAAAGGATGTCATTTTGAGTAACTGAAAAGTTAAGAGCATCTAAAGAGCTATCTAATGCCGCTCGATAATCGCCTGTTTTGAGGAGACAGACAATTTTCATATAACAGGCACGAAGCTTTAATTCCACAATATCTGTGGATTTAAAGGCGAGTTCAGAGGCCTTCAAAGCCGCCAGGTAAAATTCTGACTGGATAAAACTAACGGCTACATCCAATAGTTCGGTGGTGTTAAATTCTTGATGTTTAAGCAAATGTGCCAAAAGAACATCTTCCTCTGAAACATCAATTAGTAATTCATCATAGCTCGTTACAACAGGAGTTTTGTCTAATTTTAAATCTGACTCACTTAACAAAGAAGATTTCTTTTCATCTTGCTTTATCTGTCGTTGAAAGAAATATTTCTTTAAATCTGGTAAATATTTATCAAAATAAATATAACTATATAGTTTGTTCTTACGAATCTCTCTCGCATAGTCGACTGCAACATCTTCAAGCCCTTCTTTGACTAAAAGATCCAAAACGAGCGCCTGCATTTTAAAATCTTCAAATGTTATAATTAATTCAATTATTTTTTTATAGTCTTTTTTTGACTGAATTTTATTCACCATCAAAGAACAAAAGTTTTTATAGATTTCCAAGACATGCAAATTCTCAATCGAGCTTAAAACTTTATAAATTGATTGAAGTTTTTCACTCGTTCCCTTTTGTGAGTTTTTTTCAAAACACGAAAGTATGAGCGCTTTTGTTACACTTTCAGCTTTATCCATATCCATCCGCATAAGATCAAGAGCAAGGCTTTGAAGCTGTAATTGAAAATCATTTGGAAAATATTTTTTCGTTAATTCAATTATGAATTCGGGAGTATTCGGGATGTGCGAGGAAAATCTAAGAATCTGATATTTCGATATCAACTGATAGAGCTCTTCAGTTTGGCCTTTGATTTCGGCAATCCTGATTTGTATGAGTTGGATTCGTTGCTGATTGAGTGAGAGATTCTGAGAAACAGTCAGTAACCATTCTTTGGCTTCGTCTGGTTTTATTAAAAGTAGCTTCTCAACTAATAAGAAAACAAGTTCCTCAGGCAAGGGACGCGACTGGGACTTAAGAGATTCAAAGTACAATTCCAGTAGCTCAATAGATTCAGAGCTTCTGGATTCACTTAAAATTAACTCCGCTTCTTTTTGCGCTTCAACAAATTTGGACTCCGCCAAGAGTTGTTGAATTTTTGAAATTCTCTCCACCATGCCCCTTCCTGTGGCATATTAAACACTTAATTTTATTATACTTTTAAATGAGTTTTTTGGATAAATAATTGGTTGAAAACTTACTTGCTACGAAGTCCGGATCTTCCAGTATTTCCTTGTGGAGATTGATATTTGTTTGAATTCCGCTAACAACGGTTTCATCTAAGACTCGCTTGGCCCGCGTGATACAATTTTCTCGATTATCGGCCTGAACGATGATCTTAGAAACCATAGAATCATAGTACGGAAGTACGGTATATCCTGTATAGATGTAGTCATCTATTCTGACTCCAATGCCGCCAGGTCTATGATAATGTGTGATGTGTCCAGGACTTGGCATACCCGTTTTTGGGTTTTCAGCGTTGATACGAAATTCAATCACGTGATTTCGGAAAATAATATCTGACTGTTTAAATCTATTCTTTTCACCTTGGGCATGACGGATTTGGGCACTGATTAAATCCACACCAGTTCGGCCTTCAGTAACTGGGTGCTCAACTTGAATTCGAGTGTTCATTTCCATGAAATAAAACTTCTGGGTGTCCTGGTCGTAAAGGAATTCCACAGTACCCACCGAATCATAGTTAACAAATTTTGCCAGTCTTACCGCTGATTCACAGATTTCTTCTCTTACTTTAGGGGTCAGAACCGGGGACGGAGCTTCTTCAAGTATTTTTTGAAAACGTCTTTGAATCGTGCAGTCTCGCTCACCAAGATGGATCACACTTCCATGCTTATCGGCAAGAATTTGAACCTCAATATGTCTTGGGTTCTCAATATATTTTTCAATAAATAAAGTACCATCCCCAAAAGCAGCTTTCGCTTCTTCTTCAAGGCGAGATAGTGCAGGCCAA